>JANONS010000031.1:0-8692 GCA_031420915.1 Armatimonadota bacterium | reverse complement strand
CGGCAGATGGCAGATGGCAGATGGGAGATGGGAGATGGGAGATGGGAGACGCGGCGGGGTGAGTCAATCACTCCGCCGCCTCGCGTTCTGGCGAACGGCGAGTAGCAGACGGATCAATCGAGGCCTGAGGTTGTCAAGTGCGAGTTGGAGGTTCGCATGAATCGGCGCGTCCATTAGCCCGGCATCTCTGGCAATCCGCAGGTGACACTCACTCTCCTCAGCCGAGCCGAGTGCAATAGCGATGTGGCGCGCGAAGACGGCCTGCGAGTCGCTGCCAGCTCCTTCCGCGAGATTGGCAGCGATCGAGCGGATCGCGCGCAGAAGCTGTCGACGGAGGTCGATATCGCGTAGCGGCTGTCGGAAGGTCAGTTCGCCCGGGAGGTCGAGCGAACCCGACAGACCTTCTTCATCGTGCCAGCTGATCTTGGCAAAGCGAGCCTGGCCGGCCGCGTCGATCACGCCAACCCAGTCCCCGATGAGGCCCTCGGCTTGTCGTCTGCTCATCGCACTCCTCTCTCGGTGAGGAGTTATCATGCGCTATCGCTACGGGACCCGGTGGTGGCGCAAACTGCAGTACGTAACGAAACTTCTAGCCACCATCAACGGACACCATGAGTGGATGGTCGTGGTCGGCCGAAGATAGACGCCGAATACACCGCCGAAAAGCAACCCCGCCACGAGGGCGACCGGGATGAGCGGGAGCTCAAGCCACTTCCTCCGCAGCAACGCGAGCATCTCGGCGACGATGAACAGGAGGGGAACCAACGGTGCGAAGGCAAGGGCGCCGTTCCCGCGCAGGCTCCACCCGTCGCCCGATGGGCCGTGATGATTTGCCCAGTCGATCAGCAGGGAGCGTAGGCACCATAAAGGCCCTTATCGGTCCTCCCTCCGGGGACAGCGATGATTCCGACCGCTTCTGCCTGTCCGACGCTTCACCGGCGAGGGAGCCACTCACCACGGTATGGCGCGGATGAAGAGCCTGTTCGGCACATCTCCGCGGTGATCCTTGTGCTGGCAGTGCTCACGCTGGTGGCGCCGTACGTCATCTCCGCGATGCGCCGGAAGCCTCGGGTGGTCGCGGAGAACGTCTAGCCACTACACAGTCTCGGACTGACCGACAACCGGCACTGCGGCCATCACGCTCACACCTGACAGGGCCATGGCAAGCGCGGTCGCCGGGGCTTCATCGCCGTGCACGCAGAAGGCCCGGCCGATCTCTGGCACGCGCCGGGCCCAGGCCAGGAGTTCATCCCGGTCGGCGTGCGCGCTGAACGCGTCCACTCGCTCGACGCGGATTTTCACCCGGTAGGGCTCACCGTAGATCCTGACCTCGGGCGCGCCGTCCACGAGGCGCCGCCCCAGCGTATGCACGGCCTGATACCCGACGAACAGCATCGTGGACCGTGGGTCCTCAATGCGCCGGCGCAGGTGCTCCCGGATACGCCCGCCTTCTGCCATCCCCGACGTCGCAATGACGACGCAAGGCTCGTCGCTGTCGACTAGTGCCTGTGAATCGACGTGGGTGCGGACGTACCGCACGGTCTTGAAGCCAAAGGGATCGTGCAGCTTCAGGCGGGCGCGTGTCTCGTCATCGTAGCAGTCGGGATGGCGCCGATAGATCGCGGTCGCGTCGGTCGCCATGGGGCTGTCGACGTAGATGGGCACGTCGGGAACACGGCCGGCCTCGCGGTGCTGGCGCAGCGCATAGAGAATCTGCTGGGTGCGAGCCAGGGCGAAGGCGGGGATCAACACCCGGCCGCCCCTGCGGGTCGTCTCGGTGACCACCGCGGCGAGACGGGCGTCGGCCTCTGCGCGCGGGGGGTGCGCCCGATCGCCGTACGTGGACTCGATCAGCAGCATGTCAACCGCGGGCAGGACGGCCGGGTCGCGGATGATCGCCGAACCCGAGCGGCCAAGATCACCCGTGAATCCCAACCGGCGCCCGTTACCCTCGAGCAGCACCATCGCGGAGCCGAGGATGTGGCCGGCATCGAAGAACGTCGCCGTGGACCGGCCCACGCGGAAGCGCTGCTCATACGGCATGCTGACCATCTGGCTGATGGCCTTCTCAGCCGCGCGCAGATCGTAAAGGACCTCGGCTTTCGGCAGGCCCTGTCGCCGGCGAATCTTGTTGACGATCCTCAGGTCCTGCCGCTGCACCTTGGCGCTGTCGCGCAGCACCAGCGCCGCGAGATCCCGGGTAGCGGGGGTGCAGTAGATGGGACCTCGAAATCCCTGGACGACGAGCGTGGGCAGGTTGCCGCAGTGGTCGAGATGCGCGTGGGACAGGATGACCGCCTCGACGTCTCGGGGAGCCGAGGGGAAGCGGCGATTCCGCTCATGCGCGTCCGCGCGGCGGCCCTGGAACAGCCCGCAGTCGAGATACATAAGCGCGCCGCCCACTTCAACCTGGTGCAGCGAGCCGGTAACCGTCCGGACCGCGCCGTGAAAGGTCAGGTGCACAAGGATCGCCTCCTCCCACCCCGGACGCTGCGCCCCAGTCCGATTCTCGCCGACGGCGGGATATCCGGCTCACATAGTCGATGCCGGTGACGTCGCACCAGCGGCGGCCGGCGGCCAACGCGGTGTTGCCGCTGCCGGTCGCCACGTCGAGCACTTTGTGGCCTGCCCGAAGATCAACGGCTTCACAGAGGAGTTCGCCTACGATAAGAGATGTCGTGGCGACCATCGCAAAGTCGCCCGACGCCCACGTTTGCTGCTGGCGTTGCTTGATCGCGGCTAGATCGGTCATTGATTCTTCACCTCCTTGCCGACACAGTCAGGATTTCGCCTTGAGTGATTCTCCTCGCGCCTCGGCGTACTGCCGCCGGCGTTTGGCGATGGTGCTCAGGTGGCCCTGCATATGGTCCGCGAAGTGCTCGACGATCCACGCGATTGTCTGGGGACCCAGTTCAGTATGTGCTCCAGTCTGCTCCCACGCCTCCGCCGGTGCACGCCGAAGCAGGTCCGCCGTCGTTTGGCGGACGGCGCGGAGGAGGGCCACCGAGGTGTCCGTGGATTGCGCCGCGTAGTCCATGGCCCTCGCCCAGTGGTTCTGATCGAAGGCCACCAACGTTGCGCCTGGCTGTGCCAGAATATACCGGATCCTCGCTGCGGCGACCAGGTCGGTGTCGGCCAAGTGGACGACGTTTTCATGGATGCTCCAGTGCTCAGGGTCGGGCTTGAAGTGAAGTTCGTCTTTCGGAATGCCTGCCAGGGCGGCCTCCAGGAGCCTGGGCCCCTCCGCGTAGGCTTGAATGAGTTGATCGATCCGCTGGGCTGTCATCGCCACTTACCTCCAGTCGATGGTGACCACCTGAACAGGTTCTGAGAAGCCCTTCAGGCTGACCGTGCGCGGCTCTGACGCGCCGAATCGGGTGGGCGCCCCGTTCACGGTCTCATGGCTCGCCAGGATCTGCTCGCCCTCGGCGAGGGCAGCGATGCGTGCCGCTTCATGGACACCCTTCCCTTTGTAGCCCTGGCCTGCGCGCGTGGCGGCAGCGGTATGCAATCCAATCCGAAGCTGGGGGGAGAAACCGTGCCCCCGGCGGTGATCGGCCAGCGTGCGCTGAATGGCCACGGCGCACTCGACAGCCGACGCGGCCTCCTTGAACGCGACGAAGAATCCGTCGCCGGCGTGATCGATCTCCTCGCCGCCGTGGCGCGCGAAGAGCGACCGCAACGTCTGGTCGTGCCACCGGATCAGGTCCAGCCAGGCGACGTCGCCGACGGCTTCGACGAGGCGCGTGGACTTTACGATGTCGGTGAACATGAACGTCCGCGTGGCCGTCTGGCCGGACGCCATCGCTTCACGGCCCACGACTGCCGCGGCTTCCGCCCCAAGCAACTCCACGGCCCGGCGGATGTCGAGTGCGGCCCCCAAACGCTCGAAGGTCGACCTGGCTGCCTGCAGTTCGAGCGAGGCCGCCTCTTCATCTCCTTCAGCCCGGCACGCGGCCGCGAGCAGCATCCTGGCCTTGGCGGTCTCGTAGGGGGCGTCGACTTCCTGCCACAGGTGCCACGCCCGGCGGAGGTGCCGCCGCGCCCCCTCGGCATCGCCCTCCGCTAGCAAGAGGGCTCCCCGGGCGCAGGCCGCGCTGGCCTCCAGCACGGGGATCCCGTAGGCCTTGGCGATGTCCTCCAGCTCCTCCGTTGCCGAGCGAGCGCTCTCCATGTCGCCCACGGCGATGGCGATCTCAACCTGGGCGGGCAAGAGAAGGGCGCGGTGCAGACGGTCCGGGGATTCGTCGGCCAGGGCCTGCTTGATCGAGGCCGCGGCGGACTTCACCTTTCCTTCCGCGAGACGGAGCAGCGACAGCCCGGGTTCGGGCTCCCGTCCAAGCTCATGTGCCTGCCGGAAGGCGTCCTCGGCCGCGGCGAGGTCTCCCATGTGTAGTCTGACCTCCCCCAGTTCGTACAGGGCTTCCGCCGCGTAGCCGAGGTTGAAGTCCCGGAGCTCGTCGTAGGCGCGCCTGGCCTCCTGTTCGGCCTCGGGCCAGGCTCCGCGGAAGCGCATGATCCCGGCCCGATACACCCGGCACATGCCCGGAAAGCCGGCGATCGCCTGACGCTCGCACCAGCGCCTGGCTGCATCGCTCCATTCGCCGGCGCGGCGATAGTCGGCCAGCCCCTTGCACGCGGTAATCGTGTTGCAGTAGATGATCGCAGTCGTCATGGGACCGAGCTCGCCTGACACGGCGGCGACCGTGGCCTCGTCTATCAGGGCCATGCCTTCGGCGACCTGGCCCTTCGCCACCAGCACACGTCCCTGGTCGTGGAGGGCCATCGCCATCAAGTCGCGGTCCTTAAAACGGGTGCAGATCTCGAGCGTCTGCTGGGCGAATTTCAGCGCTGCGTCAAAGTCGTGCAGGCCCTCAAAAGCGACGACGCCGCGCGTCCTCGTCAGGTAGCCGTGCTCGACGGATTCCGGCTCCTGTTCAAGAAGTCTCTCAGCCCGGTTCAGCCAGGCCGTCCCCACCGCCGAGTCGTTCCTGCCGTAGTAATCTTTGGCGAGCGCGATCGCCACCATGGCTGCCCGCCGGTGGGTCCCGGCGTTCACGTATTCAGCATATGCACGCTCTCGAGCGGAGATGCACGCCGCGAGGCGACCGGTCCACCAGGCCGCCTCCCCGAGGTGCTCGAGGTCTTCGGGTGCCAGGCGTGCGGACGCGTCCGCCGCGGTGAAGAGGTCGAACGCCTCGCGCCAGGCGTGCCGCTTGATGGCGCTCCGACCTGACTGAATCGCACTGTCGGTATCCCCGAGCATAGCCTTATCCTATCATTCACACCCTCTCGAGGACGGAGACGCGCGCCAGTTCGTCGACGATCAGCGTCCCCACGGCGCCAGGTCCCAGCAGGCTGCGAATGCGCCGGACCTGACGGCTGGAGAGGCCTAGAAGGGTGGCAGCTTCGGCCACCAGAAGCTCGCCGCGTTCCAGGGCGTTGAGCACGATGAGTTGCTGCTCTGCTCGCTGCGTCAAGGTCACCATACCTCCGTATTCGGTGTGGAGGGGGTGACATTTTCACTGAACGCTTAGGGGTGACAGAATCGCTGAACGTCCACAATTGCCAGGAAGGGGGTTGACAAAGGGAGGGCCATTTGGTAGGGTGCGCTTTAAGCCTTTAATGGGCTAGAGGAAGTGCTTGCATCTCGGCAATGACGGGAAGTAGTAGGTGGGCAAAGGCTCGAAGCGAGCCGGGGTAGTGACAGCCGGCAGCCGATAGCCCGCCGAACTCGTCCCTGAGCCTCGACGCCGAGCCATCGTCACTTAGGCGTCGCCGGACACCGCCGTTATCGGGTTGAGTGCCAGCGCGCGGCAGACGGCAGATCCGCCCGCCGCGGCTGGAACTAAGGTGGTACCGCGGGAGCATCCGCCCTTAGGATGTGTCCCGCGTCGCATTTTTGGAGGGGAGACGCCTCATGACGACCCTATCGAGCCTCATAACTGCCCCGACCAGGTCAGCCCTGGAGCAGGACAGTGGAAACTTTGTCTTGATTGATACCCTCAGGCAATGGGGCATCACCTTTTACTCCGGCGTCAACGGGGGAGGTCTCATCCACGTCGCCAAGCATTTGGAGCCGTTTACCGACCTGGCACAGGCCCACAATGGTGTTCCAAGCCTGCTGACGATGGGGGAGTATGTGTCAGGCTTTGTCCCGGTGGGATATTACCTGGCTTCAGGGAGGGTCGGCTGTTGCCTGACCACCACCGGGGCCGCCACGAAACTCGGCTCATCCGGCCTCACCGACGCGAAACTCCACAACATCCCGGCCGTCTACGTCATCGCGCTGAACTCCACCCTGTCCATCGGCATGGCCCCCTTGCAAGATGTGTCCGTCTACGGCATGAATATCGTCCCCCAACTCCAGGCCGAGCTGGGCGACGGCTGCATCGTGATCGATAACGTGAACACGCTGGAGCGCCAGCTCCGGCGCGCGCAGCAAGTCCTGCTCGAATCGCGGCCGGTCGCGCTCGCGTTTCACCCGGATATCCTGTCGAAATCGGCTGAGGCGGATGTCCCCAGGATCGAGAAGCAACGGGGCTTGTCACGAAGGGACGTCGAGGAATTCCTCGAGACGTTCCCGGCGCAGGCCGAGCACCGACGGGTCATTCTCTACGTGGGGAGCGAAGCCACCCGGTCGCCGGACATTGAAACCCTGACGACGCAGCTGGCTGAATGCCTGCGCGCTCCGACCGTGTGGTCGGTGAACGGCGCGGGCGCCGTGTCGCGCACCAACCGCTACGGGTATGGCTACATTTCCTTCGGCGGCAACGAGAAGGCCATGGAGCTGTGGCGGAGCCTTTGTCGGGACGATATCGTGATCGCTTTGGGGTTTGACGCGGGCGAATATTCGCTCAACCTGGCCGGGATACCGGCTGGGGTCGTCTGGCACTTCACCGATCTGCCCGAAGCCTATGGTCACAAGAACGGGGAGTTCAAACACCGGGTCGCAGGGGACTACCGGCGTGTCCGAGGGGACATCGGGTACGTCCTCGAGGAGATCATCCCGCGCCTGCAGAGCAGCGGGCTTGCGCCCAGACCCGAGATGGACGCGCCAGACAATCTGAACACGCGTGTCATCTCCAGGGACGTGAAGGAAGGATGCGTCGATTTCATGGCGTTCTACGAGGCGTTGGATCGATCCTGGCGGCCCCACAGCATCGGGTTCGACGACGTCTGCGTTGCCTATAAAGATCGCCAGTACGTCACCCAGCGCCCGCACCCCCACATCCGGTTCTTCACGACTCACGATGGCTCAGCCATGGGGGGCGCCTTTGGTCTGGGGGTCGGCGCCAAGATCGCCGATCCCAGCCTCCACACGTTCATCTTCGCGGGGGATGGCTGCTGGAGACTGTTCGGCGGCGCCCTGGCCGATGCGGCCACGCTCGACCTGAGGCTCTTCATCATCAATAACGGCACCTATGCCATCGTGGACAAGGGCCTCGAAGTCGTGATCCCAGAGGTCGACAAGGGCAGATATCACAGCAAGCTCCCGAGCATTGACTTCGTCGCGGCGGCCCGGGCCCACGGGTGGGACGGGTTTCGTCTCAAACCCGATCTGAGCAATCTGAGAGAGATCATGGACGCGTGCTATGCGCAGCAGGGGAGGTCCATCCTGGTGGATGTCCCGGTCGATGGGGATCAGGTGGTCGGGCTCAACTCGAGACTGCTGAACTTGACGATGAAGACCTATCTCTAGGGGGGAGAGCGATGGCCACCATTTACTACGACGCGGACGCGAGTCTTGAGCCGTTAGCGGACCGCACCGTTGCGGTGATCGGGTACGGGAGCCAGGGCCACGCCCAGGCGCAGAACCTGCGGGACAGCGGCGTCAACGTCCTGGTGGGGCTCTATGAGGGGAGCCGCTCGTGGGCGAAGGCCGAGCAGGATGGGCTGCGCGTGCGCACGGTGGCGAAGGCGGTGGCCGAGGCGGACGTGGTGCACATCCTCATTCCCGACGAGACGCAGGCCCGCGTCTACCGCGAGGAGATCGCCCCTGATCTCCGGCCGGGGATGGCGCTGGGAGTTTCGCACGGCTTCAGCATCCACTTCCACCAGATCGTGCCGGCGCCCGACGTGGACGTCTTCATGGTCGCTCCGAAGGCGCCGGGACACCTGATGCGCCGCATGTTTGTCGAGGGCCAAAGCGTTCCGGCGCTGCTGGCCATTCACCAGAACGCCACGGGGCAGGCGAAGCCCCTCGCGCTCGCCTACGCGAGAGGGATCGGGTGCACGAAGGCGGGCGTCATCGAGACCACCTTCCGTGAGGAGACGGAGAGCGACCTCTTCGGCGAGCAGGCGGTGCTCTGCGGTGGCGTCACGGAACTGGTCAAAGCGGGATACGACACGCTGGTCGAGGCAGGCTACCAGCCGGAGATTGCGTACTTCGAATGCCTCAACGAGCTGAAGCTGATCGTCGACCTGCTCTACGAGGGCGGCCTGGGGTGGATGCGCTTCTCCATCAGCAACACCGCGGAGTTCGGCGACCTGACCCGCGGCCGCCGCATCATTACGCAGGCGACCCGCGAGGAGATGCGTCGCCTGCTGCGGGAGGTCCAGGACGGCACCTTTGCCCGGGAGTGGATTCTGGAGAACCAGGCCGGGCGCCCGGTCCTGGAGGCGCGCCGGCGTGAAGAGGCGCAGCATCCGATTGAAGAGGTGGGCCGCCGGCTGCGCGCAATGATGCCCT
>JANONS010000030.1:0-2371 GCA_031420915.1 Armatimonadota bacterium | reverse complement strand
CATGGCGGAGTTCGGACGTATCGATGTCCTCTTCAACAACGCCGGGATCTGCGCCTATGGCCTGGCCCATGAGCTCACCGAAGAGGCCTGGGACACGATGATCGACATCAACTTGAAGGGAGCCTGGCTTGTGGCCCGGCGCGTGATCCCTGTAATGATGCGGCAGCGCTCTGGCGTCATCATCAACAACTCGTCGGTCGCCGGGCTCCGCGGGATGAACCGGCTGAGCCATTACGCCGCATCAAAATGGGGATTGACTGGCTTGACCCGTTCGTGGGCGATCGAGCTCGCGCCTCACGGCATCCGCGTCGTCTCCATCCATCCGACCGGCGTGAACACGCCGATGAACGATGGCCTGGCCGCCCTCGAGGGTGCGACCCCGCGGGAGATCGCCGAGCGTTCCGCCGGCAACCTGCTGCCGGTGCCCTGGATCGAGCCTGAGGACGTGGCGGAGGCGGTTCTCTATCTCGCGTCTGACCGCGCGCGGTTCGTGACCGGTTCCCAGTTCGTCATCGATGCGGGCCTGCTCACGCGGTGATGGTCGCCAGGCCTTCCCCATTGTGACGTCCCGGCCTCCAACTGAAACTCCGCTGCCGTACGCTCCTGCGGCACTGCTCACCCCTTCCGCTGGGCGGTACCGTACCGTTCCCTGAGGAGCGAGAGCAAACCGGCCGCTGTCGGTGCTCTATACGTCGCCATCGTCAAGAGAGCCTGCGCTACTCGCGAGCGCGCGAGCGCTGACGGGCACGCACACGTGCCACCAGTTCCATCTTTCGCGGGCGGACTGCGGCCGGCGTCACCTCCAGGCATTCGTCCTGCCGGATGAACTCAAGCGCCTGCTCCAGCGACTGTGTGGTAGGCGGAGGCAGCTTCTCGGTCGCCTCGGACGTGGAGGAGCGCATGTTCGTCTGCTTCTTCTCCCGCGTCGGGTTGACGTCCATGTCCTCCGGGCGCGGACTTTCGCCGATGATCATCCCTTCGTACACATCAAGGCCGGGGCTGACGAACAGGGTACCGCGTTCCTGCAAGCTCAGCAGCGCGTAAGCGGTGGTCTTGCCGCGGCGGTCCGCCACCAGGCTCCCGGTTGGCCGCGAGCGCACCTCGCCGTGCCATGGCTCGTACCCGTGGAACACGTGGTGAAGCAGCCCGGTCCCCCGCGTCTCGGTCTGGAACTGGGTGTGGAACCCGATGAGCCCACGCGAAGGGACAACGAAGTCGAGCCGGACGCGACCGGTTCCATGGTTGACCGTCTTGTGGTGGTAACCCTTGCGCTCCGCCATGAGCTGCGTGACGACGCCCAGGTACTTCTCTGGCACGTCCAGGGTGAGCGCCTCAACCGGCTCGTGGAGCCGTCCGTCTATCTCGCGCGTGACGACCTCGGGGCGGCCGACCGTGAGTTCGAAGCCTTCGCGGCGCAGCGTTTCCACGAGGACTGCCAGCGCCAGCTCGCCTCGGCCCTGCACGGTCCACGCGTCTGGCCGGTTGAGAGGCAGGACGCGAATCGATACGTTGCCTACCTGCTCCGCATCCAGCCGGTTCCTCAGAAGCCTCGCGGTCAGCTGCGTGCCCTCGCGCCCGGCGAGCGGCGACGTGTTGATGCCTATGGTGACCGACAGGCTCGGTTCGTCGACGCGGATCACCGGCAGCGGCCTGGGGTCGTCCGGGTCCGTTAGTGTCTCGCCAATGGTGATGTCAGGGAAGCCGGCTACGGCAATGAGCTCGCCGGGGCCGGCTTCCTCCGCCTCTATCCGATCCAGCGCCTCCGTCACGTAGAGCTCCGTGACCTTCCCGAGTTCGATGCTGCCATCGCGCCGGCACCAGGCCACAGTCTGCCCGCGCCGGATACTACCCTGCACCACCCGGCACAGCGCGAGCCGGCCAACGTAGGGCGATGAGTCGAGGTTGGTGACCAGCGCTTGCAGCCCGTGGTCCGGCTCATAGGCTGGCGCGGGGATGCGCGCAAGCAACACGTCCAACAGCGGGCGCAGATCCACACCGCGTACGTCCGGGTCCAGCGAGGCCTGTCCCGCGCGCGCATCGCAGTAAACAATGGGGAAGTCGAACTGTTCTTCGTCGGCGTCGAGTTCGAGGAAGAGCTCGTAGACCTCGTCGACCACCTCGGTGATGCGCCTATCAGGGCGGTCGACCTTGTTGACCACCAGGATGATCGGCAGGTGGGCCTCGAGTGCCTTCCGGAGCACGAACCGCGTTTGCGGCAACGGGCCCTCGGTGGCGTCCACCAGTAACAGCGCGCCGTCCACCATCGTCAGGCCGCGCTCCACCTCACCGCCGAAGTCGGCATGGCCCGGCGTGTCAACTATGTTGATCTTCACATCGCCGTACCGCACGGCGGCGTTCTTCGCTAGAATCG
>JANONS010000029.1:0-5163 GCA_031420915.1 Armatimonadota bacterium | reverse complement strand
CGCTGACCGATGCCGCATTTCGGAACCTGCGTGTCGAACCGTTATAGGCTGTGTGCGTGAAGGCTGAGCACACCGCCAGGAGCCCTCGCCTCCGTCACGGAATACACCTCCGCGTGGACCTGATCGGCAAGGTCGCCATCGTCACCGGCGCGGCCCACGGGATCGGCCGGGCTACCACTGAGCGCCTCGCCCGCGAAGGGTGCGCCGTCATCATCAACTACCTGAAGTCCGCCGCGGAGGCGGAGACGGGCGCCGCTGCGCTGCGGGCCTCCGGGGCGCGGGCGATCGCAGTGCAGGCGGACGTCACGGTCCCCGACCAGGCCGAGGCGATGGTGCGCCGCTCTGAAGCGGAGTTCGGCGGGGTGGACATCCTGGTGAACAACGCCGGCATCGTGCAGCGCGGCGCCTTCGACAGCCTCACCCCCTCCGACTGGCAGCGGATGCTCGAAGTGTCCGTGATGGGTGCCGTCCACTGCGCGCGCGCGTCGATACCATCGATGCGCCGGCGGGGCGGCGGGGCGATCGTGAACATCGCCTCGATGCGCGGGATTATCGACCGGGGGGCGCCGCACTACGCCGTGGCGAAGGCCGGCCTCATCATGCTCACCCGTTCGCTGGCCGCCGAGCTGGCCCCCGCGATCCGGGTCAATGCCGTCGCTCCGGGCTACACGGAGACCCGCATCCACGACCATCTGACCGTGGAGGAGCGGGCACGCATTCTTCAGGGGATCCCGCTGGGACGGTTCGCGGACCCGGGGGAGATCGCGGCCGCGGTGGTCTTCCTGGTCTCGCCGGGAGCGTCCTATATCACGGGGCAGACGCTGGTGATCGACGGCGGGGTAGCGATGCGGTGAGGCGGGTCAGCGTGCGGTGTGGAAGTCGGATGGCTTGACCCGATCGAGAAACTTCTTCCACTCGCCCATGTCCAGATCATTGAACGGTTTTTTCAACTGGATGGCCTGGGCGGCGACCTTCTCCTCGGCAAAGATGGGTGCCTCCATGCGGAGGGCGAGCGCGATCGCATCGCTGGGCCGTGAGTCGATGACCAGGGCGTTGCCATTCGAGGCCACGTGGATCTCGGCGAAGTAGGTGTTGTCCCGGACCTCCGTGACGACGATGCGAGAGACGCTGACCTTGAGTTCGGTGAGCAGCGAGCGGAAGAGGTCGTGCGTCATCGGGCGGGGCGGCCGCACCCCCTGGAGTTCCATGGCGATCGCCGTGGCTTCCGACTGCCCGATCCAGATCGGGAGGGCGATCGTCTCCGGTTGATCCACCAGGAGGAGCACAGGGTTCATCTGCTGGTCCAGGGCCACCCCTCTGACCTTCATCTGCAGCATGACAGTGCCCCCTCTCCGACGCGCGCGCGGTGTTCGCGCGTATTATACCATGTGCCCCGCAGGTCCTCGGATCAGGCGTGCATCCGGTCTTTGCGATTGGGCCCGAGCAGGGACGGCGCAGCGTCAGCCGAATGAGTCTAGACTACCGGAAGCAAGCGGGCCGGGGAAGGGAGGACGATCGATGACCTACGCCCTGGTGGGGCTGCTCGTCCTGCTCATCCTCTACATCGTCTACGCGTACAATCGACTGGTGGTTCTGCGCAATCGGATTGATAATGCCTGGTCGCAGATCGATGTCCAGCTGCGGCGGCGCTACGATCTGATCCCGAACCTCATCGAGACGGTGAAAGGGTATGCGTCGCATGAGCGGGAGGTCTTTGAGCGCGTCACGGCGGCGCGGGCACGGGCGATCGCGGCGGGTTCGGTCGGGGAGCAGTCCCAGGCGGAGAACCTGCTGACCCAGGCCCTGCGCACCCTCTTCGCCGTCGCCGAGGCCTATCCGCAGCTGCGGGCCACCGAGAACTTTCAGCAGCTGCAGGAGGAGCTCTCGGGTACGGAGAGCAAGATCGCCTTCTCTCGCCAGTTCTATAACGACACCGTGCTGCGCTATGAGAATCTTCGCCAGTCCTTCCCCGTGGGCGTCCTGGCCAACACCGTTGGCTTTCGCGGGCGTGAGTACTTCGAGATGGAAGAGGCGGCGCGGGAACCGGTCAAGGTGCAGTTCTGAGCAGGATGGATGTACGAACAGATTGAGCGCAACATCCGTAAGTCGTGGGTGTTGCTCGCTCTGTTTATCCTGCTGATCCTCGGCCTGGGATACGTCTTCGGCGAGGCGTACGCGCTGGGATATGTGGGGCTCGCCGCCGCGGCCGTGCTGGCGGGCGGCTCCGCCTGGGCCGCCTACTACTACAGCGACCGCATCGTGTTGTCCATCAGCAAGGCTCGTCCAGCCAGACATGAGGAGTACCCCTTCCTGCACAACACGGTCGAGGGGCTGGCGCTCGCCGCGGGCCTCCCCCCGCCGCGGATCTATGTGATTGAGGATTCCGCCCCGAACGCCTTCGCCGCGGGGCGGGATCCTGCCCACGCCGTCATCGCCGTCACGACGGGGCTGCTCGAAAAGCTCAACCGGCTGGAGCTGGAGGGGGTCCTCGCGCACGAGATGGCCCACATCCAGCACTTCGACATCCGCCTGTCGACCCTGGTGGTCGTGCTGGTCGGGACGGTCGCCCTCCTCAGCGACTGGTTCTGGCGCAGCATGCGCTACGGGGGGCGCCGCCGATCCAGAAGTGGCGCATCGGGCGTTCTGGGGGCGGCCGCGCTGCTGCTCGCCGTCTTCGCCCCGATCATCGCCTCACTCATCCGCTTGGCGATCTCGCGTCAGCGAGAGTACCTTGCCGACGTCGGTGGCGCGCTGCTGAGCCGGTACCCCGAGGGCCTGGCCAGCGCGTTAGCAAAGCTGGACGCCGATCCCGATCCCCTCGAGGTCGCCAACAAAGCGACGGCCCACCTGTATATCGTGAACCCACTCAAGGAGTGGGGCGGCCGGGTCAACGCCCTGTTCAACACCCACCCGCCGATCGAGGAGCGCATCCGGCGACTCCGGTCGATGTGAAAGACGCATGTCGGCAGGATTTTCAGGCGGGAGCGCGAATCATTGGTCGTTACGAACGGGCGTGGAGGTGAGGCCTTGGGCCTCGCGCCCTCCAATCCCCGAAACGCGCCGTCTCGGTACGCCAGAACACTCGCACGCACGGAGGCCCGGATGCGCGTTTTCGTCTTCGCCATCCTGTTCGTCGTCCTCGCCGCAAGCGCGGCCTCCGCCGCTCAGACCCACATCGTCCAGCCCGGAGACACCCTCTGGGCGCTCGCGTCGCGGTACGGCGTCTCGGTGGAAGCCATCGCCCGCGCCAACACCCTTCCCGACGTCGACCGCCTCCGCCTCGGTCAGCGCCTCACGATCCCGGTGGCAGGATCCCGGCGGGCGACCGGCGGCACGCAGAGAGCGGTTGTCTTCCAGCGGTATGAGGTGAGAGAAGGAGATACGCTCTGGGATCTGGCCAGACGGCACGGGATGCGGGTGGAAGATCTGGCCGCGCAGAACGGCATCGAGGTCGAGAGCACGCTCAGGATCGGGCAGATCCTCAAAGTAAAGGCGGAGACGGCCAAGCGAGTAAGCCCCGCCGCGCCGCTTCGCACTGCGCCCCTTCGCATCCGCCAGACCGGTTCCCTCTCCTATCGGGGCACCCAATGGGCCAGTAGCCTCATCGGCCTGGCCCGGCGTTTCATCGGCACCCGCTACCGGTGGGGGGCGACGGGACCGTCGGCCTTCGACTGCTCGGGGTTCCTGCAGTATGTCTACGCACGCATGAGCGTGACGCTGCCACGTACCACCTACGCGATGTTCCATGCGGGCCGCCCCGTGCCCGCCGAGGAATTGAAGCCGGGCGACATGGTGTTCTTCACCACATACCGTCGCGGCCCGTCGCACGCCGGCATCTACATCGGAGACGGGCAGTTCATTCATTCGTCCTCCGGTTTCGGCAGCGTGACGATCACCCCGTTGAGCAAGGACTACTACCGCAAACGCTACCTGGGCGCCCGCCGCTTCTAGGTCTATCCTGAGAGGGTGAGTGACGTCCGTCTCGGTGCCGGCATCCTGGCCGGCCGCCTCGCCGCGTCGGTCATTCGTGCCGTCGGCGCAGGGGGCGCGACCACCATGCCCGGCCGCGTCGCTCGCACTCTCGCCCCCGACATGCTGACACGTCTCGGCCGGCGTCTCGGTCGGGGCAGCGTGCTGATCACGGGGACCAACGGTAAGACCACCACCGCCCGTCTGCTGACGAGCATCCTCGCGCGGGCCGGTCTGATCACGATCCACAACCGGGCGGGGGCAAACCTCCCTGCGGGGATCGCGACGGCACTCCTCACCCACAGCACGGTCGGGGGAGATGTGCGCGGCGATATCGGCGTCTTCGAGGTGGACGAGGCCACCCTGCCGCTCGTCGCGGAGCCGCTCCGGCCCCGCGCGGTCATGCTGGGGAACCTCTTCCGCGACCAGCTCGACCGGTACGGCGAGATCGACCTGGTGGCCGATCGCTGGCGAGCGGCGCTCGCCACGCTGGGGGAGGGCGCGATCGTGCTGTACAATGCCGACGATCCGCTGGGGGCTGATGTGGGCCGCACGCAGACCGGCGTGCGGACCTTCGGCATCAACACCCCCCATCTCCGCCAGGGCGCCACGCTGGAACACGCGGCGGACGCCCGGTACTGCTATCGGTGTGGCATCCCCTATCGGTACGCGGTGGTGTACCTCGGTCACCTGGGCGTGTATCAGTGCGACCGTTGTGGGACCGCGCGCCCTCCGCTGACCGTGGCCGCCGAGGATGTGCACCTGGACGGGATGGCGGGGTCCACCTTTACGCTCTCGACGCCGGGGGGACGGGTGACCCTCCGCACCGTCCTGCCCGGTCTCTACAATGTCTACAACGTGCTGGCGGCCGCCTCGACCGCCCTGGCGCTTGGGATGTCGGTTGAGGTCATAGCCGATGCGGTCCGCGACTTCGTCCCCGCGTTCGGCCGGGGCGAGCGGATCATGATCGACGATCACCCGGTCACCGTCATGCTGGCCAAGAACCCGGCCGGGTTCAACGAGGTCCTGCGCACGATCCTCGCGAGCGGGCGCTCGGTCGTCGTCTTGATCGCGATCAATGATCTGACGGCGGACGGGCGCGACATTTCCTGGCTCTGGGATGTGGACTTCGAAATGCTGCGGGGCTCCGCGCGCGCCGCTGTGGTGACCGGCCTGCGGGCCGCGGACATGGCC
>JANONS010000028.1:0-2615 GCA_031420915.1 Armatimonadota bacterium | reverse complement strand
AACAGCACCGCCGCGCCCAGGGCGGCCAGAGTGTAGGCACCCTCCCGCAAGAGGCCCTGGGGGAGCGGCACGACGGCCGCGAAGAGAAAGAAGGCGGCGGATAGCACCCACGGGATCCAGGCCCACCTGGGCCCTACCGCCTCCTCGGCCGCCTGCATCAGACGGATCGCACCAGACCCCCGTCGACGATGACCGATTGCCCGGTGATGTAGCCCGCGCGCGGCGACGCGAGGAAGAGGACCACCGCGGCGACCTCAGCGGGATCTCCCAACCGGCCGAGCGGAATGTCCCGGGCGTCCTCACGCGCAGCCGCTTCGACGGGCATCCCGCTGCTGCGGGCCTCCTCTTCGATGCGCTGGCGGCGCCGCTCGCTCAGAATTCGTCCGGGGGCGACGCAGTTCACCGTGATGGACGAGGGCGCCAGTTCATCGACCAGGCTGCGGGTGAGGTTGGCCAGCGCCGCCTTCGCCGCGTTCGATGGAGACTGGCCCACCTGGGGCTGCTTCGCCGCGGCCGCCCCCAGCAGGACGATGCGGCCGCCGCGCGCCATCAGGGGAACGGCCAGACGGATCATCCGCACTGCGGCAAACAGATCGAGGTCGAAGGCTTCGCGCCAGGTCGCCTCGTCCAGCTCCAGAAAGGCTCCCCGAAATCCCCGGCCGACCGCGTGGATCAGGACGTCAAGGCTGCCCAGCGCCGACGCCGCCTGGCGCACCGCGGACGCCGCCTGGCCGGGGTCGGTCACATCGGCGCGGATGACCGTGGGCTCGCCGCCGAGGTTGCGCACCTCCGAAGCGGTGGCGTCCAGCGCGGCGGGGTCGCGGGCGACCAGCGCCACCCGTGCCCCCTCCTCCCCCAGCAACCGGGCGGTCGCGCGGCCGATGCCGCGGGTGGCGCCGACCAGCAGCACGGCGCTGGACCGCAGACCCAGGTCCATCAGGCGGTCTGCAGCGCTCGAGCCCGCCGGTCGTCACGCACCTGCCGGATGATCGGCCACAGCAGCGTGAACAGCGCGAACAGGAGCAGCAGCGCGGAGATCGGGCGGGTGAAGAACACCCAGGGGTTCCCGATCGAGATGAGGAGTGAGCGGCGCAGGTTGACCTCGACCAGAAACCCCAGCACCAGCCCCAGTACCATGGCCAGAATGTTGAACCCGTAGCGGCGCATCCCGTACCCCATCACGCCGGTGCCCAGCACCACCCACACCTCAAACATGCGATTGCTGATGGAGTACGCGCCGATGAGGACCAGGGCGAGGATTCCCGCCAGCAGCAGCGGCCGGTTGATGTTGACAATAGCGATCGCCGGCCGCAGGGTGAGATACCCGAGCCCCAGCATCATGAAGTTCGCGACGAACATCCCCACGAAGAGGCCGTAGACAATCTCGGGGGTGCGCTCGAAGAGCTGAGGGCCGGGCTGCACGCCGTGCAGCAGCATCGCCGCCAGCATCACCGCCGCCGCGTTCGACCCGGGAATGCCGAAGGTCAGCAACGGGATCATCGCTGTGCCGGTGACGACGTTGTTGGCGGTCTCGGGAGCGGCCACCCCCTCCAGCGAGCCGTGGCCGAACTCCTCGGGGGTCTTCGACCACCGCTTCGCCTCGTTGTACGAGATGAAAGCGGCGATGGCGCCGCCCCCGCCGGGCAGCAGCCCCTCGATCGTGCCCATGATGATGCCGATGAGCATCGCGGTCTTGAGTTTGATCAGTTCGATCCACGTGGGCAGGTCGGTGCTGAACTTGCCCTTGATCCTCTCCCAGGCCTCGGACTCGACGATCTGATGGATCATCTCCGAGACCGCGAAGAGCCCGATCAGGCCGGCGACGATCTCCACCCCGGTCAGCAGGTCGAGGCTACCAAAGATGAAGCGAGGGGTGCCGGAGAAGGGATCGGTGCCGACGGTGGCGATAGTCAGGCCGAGAAGCCCGGAGATCGCGCCCTTGAGGAGGTCCCGGCCGACGAAACTGCTGATCAGCGCCAGCCCGAAGACTCCGAGCGCAAAGTACTCCGGCGGACCGAAGGCCAGGGCGATCTTCGAGAGCGGGACCGCCAGCGCCACCAGGATGAAGACGCTCACCACCCCGCCCACCGTCCCGGTGATCAGCGAGACCCCCAGCGCCTTGCCGCTCTTCCCCTGCTTGTGCAGCTCATAGCCGTCGATGACGGTCGCGGCCGCGCCCGGCGTGCCCGGCGTGCGGATGAGAATCGCGGTGATCGACCCGCCGTACATCGCGCCGATGTAGACGCCGGCCAGCATCATCAGCGCGATCGCCGGATCCATCCCGAAGGTGAAGGGCAGCAGGAGGGCCATCGCCATCGAGCCGGAGATGCCCGGCAGCGCCCCGCCGATGATCCCCCACGCCACCCCGATGAGCGTCATCAACAGCGAGAGCGGTTGCAGGGCTATCGCCGCGCCGAGCGAGAACCGTTCGAGCATCGTGCTATCTCCCCAACGGGCCCATCGGCACGAGCACGTGCAGCGCGCGCCCGAAGACCAGGTACAGCACCGCGGTTATCCCCGCCGCGGTCCCGACGAGCCCGACGAGGTTGCGGTAGCCGAGCAGCCAGATGATCCCGGCCAGGTAGACCGGGGTGGCGATGAGATAGCCGAGCGGG
>JANONS010000027.1:0-3219 GCA_031420915.1 Armatimonadota bacterium | reverse complement strand
CGACGCGAAGGCCTGCGAGACGGCCCGGCGAACGGTCAAGGCGACGGACGCGAGGCTCCACAACCTCTCGTTTGAGGATTTTGAGATCGGGCTCCTGCCGCGGCGGACCACCCTGGTGTCGAACCTGCCGTTTGGGGCCCGTTTTGCTCAGATACCCACCAATGTCCTGGAAAGATTCCTCGGGCGACTAAAGGGCAGGGTGAATCGCATCATCCTCCTGACCGGACGAGAACAGGGCAGGGCGTTGACCCAGAGCCTCGACCTCCGTGCCAAGAACGTGCTGGTGCTCGACCAGCAGTCGAGTATTCTCTACCGCGCCTCCTGAAGCTGGAGGCGGCTGCGGATGGCGCCCAGCGGCCCCACCTCGATCGGCACGCCGTCGCGGTAGGCGATCATCTGGTTCGCAAACGGGGAGATTCTTCCGCCGGGCAAGATGATCCCGACCAGGTTGAGGGGATCGCCGCTGCTGACCAGCACCAGTTCCCCGGATGGCTGCGTGCGTCTCACCGACCGCAGCGCGTCGACCGCCTCCGGCAGCGCGTACTGCTCTCCGACGAAGCCTCCGACGAACCTGCCACCGCGCACCTCGCCGCGGGCCTCCAATCGTCGGTAGATACCCAGCAGCATTCTCCATGGTGGAGTGTTGTTCTCGCGGGCCAGCAGGTCGCGGAACACGACGCCGTACCGCTGCAACAGTTGACGGGCGATCCGCTCGTGCCGCTCTGGTGCGGACGGCGTCTCCCCCTCCCCCACCTCCCACAGCGCCCACCGTCCTGTGGGCATCAACCGCTGCGGGATCCGCCCGCCTCGGATCGCGCGCAGACGCCGGCGGGGCTGACGGCGTTTCACCGCCGACTGCAGCAGCACCCGCAACCCGGCGATCCCGTCGCCGGTGACCAGCCCCCGTGCGACCAGTTCCCAGAGCGCATCCTCCACCGCGGCCGGCACGTGGCCCGTGCCGCGCGCGATCTCATTCAGGAACGAGGCACCGCGCAGCACGAGATGCGCGGCGACGTCACGCGCTTCTCTGGAGAGGCTCTCGACGTCGGACCACTTCACCGCACGCTCGTGCAGCAGCCACGGGAGATCTTCCCGCAGGAGCAGGGCGAGCGGGGCCTGGCGGGTCGGCGCCTGCCGCGCCCGACGGGGCCGGCGCGGCCCGTCGCCATTCTCCTCCGGCGGCTCTTTGTGAGAGAGACGGCCCCAAGCCACAACCCCCGACAGACAGACATGCTCCAAATCTGCCGGATCGTACCGCGCCACGCGGCCAGGGAGGATCCACTGTTCCCAGGCGGGCGCCGGAAGTTCCAGTCCCTGCAGCTGCGCCACGACCGCGGCCAGACCGTCCCGCCCATGCAGCTGCGTCCCCGGGGCCAGATGCTGCCAGCGCAGCAGGAAGCGGATGAAATCGGCAGTCGACACCGGCTCGATCTCCTGCCGCAGCCGGCCGAGTGTCAACCGATGAATGCGAGCCAGCAGCCGCCGCTCGCACCACTCCACTTGCTCCGGTGCCGCCTCCTGCGTGAACCGGCCGCGCAGCACGACCCCACGACCTTCGAGAGCGGCCAGTGCAATCTCCACCGTGGAGGCCGATAGACCGATACGGAAGGATAGTGCCTGCGCGGTCGTCGGGCCCACCGCCTCCAGCCAGCCCTGGACGATCGCCGTGGCGGCTTCATCCTCCGCGAACTCCCGGACCCCCGTCGGCGTGGTGATCACCGGATCGAGAGTCAGCGGGCCGCACACCGTCTCGACCATGCGCAGCCGCTCCGCCGCGACGAGTGCTCCCTCCGTTCCAGGCTCCCCCTCCGCCCGCTGCCACGACGCGACCGTCGCCCGTCCGCTGGCGACGAGTTCGTCCACGAAGGACCGCCACGCCCGCGCCTCCTCCACCGGCAGCAGGCCGACCGTCAGGAGAAAATCGTGCAGTTCGTCTGCGTCCCGCACGTCGGGCCAGGCCTGGTCCCGCACGGCGGCGATCGCCTCGGGATCGAGCGCGCCCCAGCCGGCGGCCAGGTCCACATCCGTCCGCCGGAGCGACACCGCGCGCGCCCGCCGCTCCTCCAGCGGCGCGTCGTCCAGAAAGGCGTACGGGTTCGCGTTCAGGATCTCATGCGACATCAGTGACGGTGCGGGTGTCTCCACCGCGACCGCGCGCACCTCCCCGCGCTCGATGGCAAGCAGGATCTCGCGCAGGCCGTCGGTGTCCATCGCCTCGCGCAGGCAGTTCTGAATCGTCTCGTTCACCAGGGGGTGGTCGGGCGGGATGATCGGGCCGCTCCGGTTATCCTGGCAGGCCACCTGATCCGGGAAGACCGCCGCCAGGAGATCCTCCGCGCGCATCCGCTGCAGCGCCATCGGCACCCGGCGGCCGCCCGCAAAGCGGAGGAGGGCCAGCGCCCGGGAGGCGTTCCAGCGCCAGCGGTTGGTGAACATCGGGGAGGGCAGCACCGCCTGGATGAGGTCCTCCTCCAGGGTGGCCGGGCGGATCATCCCGAAGGCGCTGTCGAGCGGAAAAGAGTGCTGCTCGCCCAACGAGAGGACGACGCCGTCATCGGTGGCCGCCGCCTGCAGTTCGAAGTCGAACGTCACACAGAACCGTTTGCGGAGCGCCAGCCCCCAGGCGCGGTTGATGCGCCCGCCGAAGGGAGTGTGCAGGACGAGCTGCATTCCTCCCGCCTCATCGAAGAAGCGCTCGGCGACGATGGTCTGCCGGGTGGGCACCACCCCGAGTACCGCGACCGTCGCGGCAATGTATGCGACGATCTGCTCCGCCCCCGCGCGCTCCAGGCCGGTCTCCTCCGTAAGCCACGCCACCGCACTCTCGGGATCGTTGATCCGGGCCGCCACCTGCGCGCGCAGGTCCGAGACGGCCTGAGAGAGTTCGACCGACCGGGCCGGCGCCTCCCCCAGCCAGAAGGGGATGGTAGGCGGCGCGCCCTGCGCATCCTCCACCCGCAGCCGGCCGGATTCCACCCGCCGGATGCGCCAGGAGTGGTTACCGAGCAGGAAGATATCGCCCGCCATGCTCTCGATGGCGAAGTCCTCATTCACCTTGCCGAGGAACATTCCCGTGGGTTCCTCGATGACGTCGTAATCGGCGACGTCGGGGATGGCGCCGCCGGAGGTGATGGCCGCCAGACGCGCACCGCGGCGGGCCCGCACCATCCCGTGGACGCGGTCGCGGTGCAGGTGCGCTGACCGCCGGCCGCGCCCCGT
>JANONS010000026.1:0-12555 GCA_031420915.1 Armatimonadota bacterium | reverse complement strand
CCTCGGAGGAGGCCACCCGTCCTGCGGAGACGCCGCGCCCCCGGGAGACAATGCGCACCATATCCTCGGCGTAGTCCTCGACCCGGATGGTAAACTGGCCGCTCGCAAACGGGACGGTCTCGCCGGCCGTCCGGTAGAGCGGGTTGGCCTTCAGCCGGACGATGGCCTCCTGCACCCCGGCCTGGGTAATGAAGAAACTGCGCGAGACCGCGCCCTGGATCGTCGCATGGGTGATGTCGGTATTCATCACCCCCACCAAACCGAAGCCGATGGCGCTGATGATCACAACCACCACCAGCACCGGCAGAATGGTGACCCCATCTTCTCCCCGTACGACGCGCATCAACATGACGGCCCCCTAATCGTTCAGTGGCACGAACTCGGTGCGGATGTACCGGTTGGACTCGCCCCGGGGTGTTCGCTCGTGCAGCTCGATCGTCACAGAGCCCTGGACCTCCGGGGCCTCGTTCTTCGTAAAGGTGATCGCCTGCACGTTCCTGGCCATGAGGTTGTAGGCGCCAGCCACCACGGGGGCGGCCGCGGTGAAGGTGGACGTGGTGTCACAGTAGCGGCGCAGCTCGCCGCTTGGCGCATCTCGCACGATGTAGATCACCGCCTGCCAGTCAGGCGTCCCGCTCCCCGCATCGACCTGGAACGGCCCACTGCAGCCGGGACGCGTGGTCACCAGGCCGATCGCGGTCCCGCCGTAGATCCTGAGGCGACTGACAGCCATCTGGGACTCCCGCAGGTCTCGGGCCATGCGGTCCATCGCCAGCCGCACATCCTGCTGCACCTCCAGCCGGTCGTTGGACGAGCGCGCGAACAGGAGGACCGGCACGAAGACCTGGTAGACCCCCACCATGACGAGCGTAGAGACCGCGAGGGCAACGATAACGTCGACCGACGAAAAGCCGCCGTTCCGCCTACTGCGCAACACGCTACTTCGCGACACGGGTCTGCAGGGTGCGATTGTACGACTGCGCGCCGCCGACGTTCCAGTTCACTCTCACGGTGACGTCGACGTACGCGGGCTGGTTATTGCAACTGACGGTCAGGGTATAGACGCGGCCCTGGCCCGCAGGCACCCGCTCCGTGGTGACGTTATCGGGGGAGACGCAGTCCTGCGCCAGGAGCGTCGGGATATTCAGGGTGCCCAACCCCTCGATTCGGTGGCGGGCCAGGTTGACCGCCACCGCCGAACTGTCGCTGATCGATCCCGCGGTCACCGAGGTAATCAGGAGCCCCATGAGGGAGACCAGGGCCACCGCGTAGAGCACCATTGCTACGAGGACCTCGATCATCCCAAACCCCGATTCCGCTTGAATCCGCATGCCGCGCATCGTTGTCGCCTCCAAAAGCAATCCGCGGAGTCCGTCAAGGACTCCGCGGAGATCATTCATCCGTCAGAGCCCTCTTCGGCGGCCCGGCTGACCCTGAGGGTCCCGTGGCTTTGCGCCCCCGAATCGCTTCGGGTTTGCCCTTTCGGAGAGCTATCTGTCTATCTAGACTGTGCCCGGCCGGCGGGAGGTTTAGACCTCCTCCATGCCTAAACGCCGACTCTCCTGGGTATACGCTGTCGGACGATGAAACTCCTCCCTCGCCTCGCCTTGCTGGTGGCCATTCTGGCGCTCGGTGGGTGCTCCATGCTGAGCCGGAGCCAGGCCCCTCCATCTACATCGAAGACGGATGAGCCGCCCGCCGCCAAAGTGGTAGTGCACGTGTTGGGCACCCCCGGGCTGCAGTTCGAAGGATCGCTCGGGGAAGTATCCGGCCCGCGGTCGATCGCCGGGCGGGTCCCGGCGACCTTCAAGACGGAGGTGCGGGAGGCGCTCTCAGTCAGGATCCAGAAGACCAACCAGGAGGGCTCGCTGGAGATCCGGGTCGTGGTCAACGGACAAGAGGTGGCCACGCGGTCCACCATCAAGCCCTTCGGCCTGGTCACCCTGACATATCGGTCTGGCGGAGCACCCGAGAGACCCTCCGACCGATCTCGCCGATAACGACCCGCACCGTCGCGTACTCTTGTTGGTACGAGCGTCCGAACTCGGTCCGGACCGAGTCGCCTCATGAAAACCCACGCTCGATCCAAAAAAGGACTTGACAAGTTTTCATTGGGGATCATCAAGGTCGAGACGATCGGCTTGTGTATGGTCACTACGCGCACGAGAATCGCCTGAGAGCGGCTTTCGGACGAAAGGTGGATAGGGGAGAGAGGCTGGGGGTTCCTTGACACCTCTGATTGCGCGGTGTTATGACGGTCCCGGATCGGGTCGCACCAGTGGGTGCGGGGGGCTCCACCATGCGCATCGCGATGGCCCAGATCAACGCCATCGTCGGGGATGTCGAGGGCAACACCCGGAGGATCTGCGAGGGGATCGAGCAGGCGGCGCAGCAGGGCGCTGACCTGATCGCCTTCCCCGAACTCGCCCTGACCGGCTATCCCCCCGAGGATCTCCTCCTCAAGCCCGACTTCATCGCCGCGAACCTGGAGGCCCTCAAGGAGGTCGCGCGCCGCACCCCATCGCTTGTCGCGGTGGTGGGCTTCGTCGACGCCGACGATTACCTGTATAACGCGGCGGCGCTCCTCTACGACGGCCGGGTCGCGGGGATCTACCACAAGCACCGCCTGCCCAACTACGGGGTCTTCGACGAGAAGCGCTACTTCCACCCCGGGCGCGACTGCCCGCTCTTCGACCTGGGGGGCTTCCCCATCGCCGTCACCATCTGTGAGGACATCTGGGTCCACGGCGGCCCCTGTCAGGCGGCCGCTATGGCGGGAGCCCTGCTGCTGGTGAACATCAACGCGTCACCCTACCACGCCGGCCGGTGGCGAGAGAGAGTGGAGATGCTGCGCACGCGTGCCCGCGACTACACGGCGGCGATCGCCTACGTCAATCTGGTCGGCGGGCAGGACGAACTGGTCTTCGACGGGATGAGCCTGGTGGTGGACCATGCGGGCACCGTCCTGGCCCGCGGCCCACAGTTGCAGGAGGGGCTCGTGTGGTGCGACCTCGATTTGGAGGAGGTACGGCGCTTCCGGCACTACAACCCGATCCACGTCACCGATGACCTGCCTGGTGAGAACATTCCTACCCCCACCATCCCCGTCCCCACGACCGGGAGACGGGCGCGCCCCGGAGCGGCCACGTTGGTGCCGCCGCTGGACCCCCTGGAAGAGATCTATCAGGCGCTCGTGCTCGGGACCCGCGACTACGTGCGCAAGAACCGGTTCCGCGACATTGTCATCGGGCTCTCCGGCGGGGTGGACTCCGCTCTGGTGGCGGCAATCGCCACGGATGCCCTGGGACCAGACCACGTCCACGTGGCCTTCATGCCGTCGCAGTTCACGTCCGAAGAGAGCCGGCGGCTCGCCGCACAGGTCGCGCGCAACCTGCGCCTGACCCCGTTGGAGGCGTCGATCGATCCGGTCTTCGGCGGCTTCAAAGACACCCTGCAGAAGCCGTTCGGCGGGCGTCCGGAGGACGTCACCGAGGAGAACATCCAGGCGCGGATCCGCGGCACGCTGCTGATGGCACTGTCCAATAAGTTCGGGTGGCTCGTGCTGACCACCGGCAACAAGAGCGAGCTGAGCGTGGGGTACGCCACCCTCTACGGCGACATGGCGGGGGGCTTCGCCGTCATCAAGGACGTGCCGAAGACCCTCGTCTACCAGCTGGCCCGATGGCGGAACCGGCGGGCAGAGGTGATCCCCGAAGAGATTCTCACGCGCGCGCCCACCGCCGAACTGCGGGCGGGGCAGCGCGACCAAGATACCCTCCCGCCCTATGAGGTGTTGGATCAGATCCTCGAACTCTACGTCGAGCAGGACCTGCCCCCCTCGCGGATCGCCGAGCGGGGCTTCGACCCGGCGATCGTCAGTAAGGTCGTGGCGATGGTCGACCGCAGCGAGTACAAGCGCCGGCAGGCTCCGCCGGGAGTGAAGATCACCCCGAAGGCGTTTGGCAAGGACCGCCGCCTACCCATCACCAACTGGTACCGGGGCACTTCCGCGGAGCCTGTCGCCCATCCGGCCGAGAAGGGACCGGAGGGGACCCCGCCAAAACTTTGACCGGCTTCTCCAGCCTCCGATAAGATAGATAGGATTTCCAGTTCTCGTCCAGGTAGGCCTGATGCTGAGCGGTCTGCTGGCTCTCCTGCGGGAGAGCCCTCCCTACAACCTGGTCCGCGACGCGCTTTCGGCGCGGCGGTCGCCCTGGATCCGTGGCCCGGTGGGCGCGGAGAAGGCCTTCCTGCTGGCGGCGGTGCTGACCGACCCCGAGCTGGCCGCTGAGACGGCCGTCCTCATCCTCCCCTCGCGGGACGCGGCCGAGCGGCTGGCCGACGATCTGAGCCTCTTTGCGCCCCACCTCGGCGAGCATGTCTCACTCTCCTCCTCCTGGGATGGCGCGCCGTCTGGACAGGCGCAACCTTTCGATGCGGTGGTGGAACGGCGGGCGCTGCTCGAGCGCCTCTCCAGCGGCACGCCCACGGTAGCACTGCTGCCGGTGTCTGCCTTCCTGCGGCGCCTGCCCTCGCCGGAACGGATGCGCGCGGAGCGGCGCCGGGTGGCGCGGGGCGAGCGGCTGGATCGCGAGGCGTTTCTTCAGATGCTGACCGGCTACGGGTACGAACGGCTGCCGCTCGTGGACGCCCCGGGGCAGATGGCGGCGCGCGGGGGGATCATCGATCTCTTTCCGCCCGCCGGCGGGCCGTACCGGATTGAGCTGTTTGGGGATGAGGTGGAGTCCCTGCGCGAGTTCGACCCTGCGTCGCAGCGCAGCGTGCGGGAGGTCGCGGAGGTGACGCTCCTCCCCCTCACGGACCGCGACACGGCGGAGGACCTCACCTCGACGCTGTTCGACTTCCTGCCCCTGGAGACGCTCCTGATCCTGGACGAAGCGCCCGAGCTGATCCAGCAAGCCCGCACACTGCACGAGCAGCCTGGCCCGCAGGCGCTCTCCCTCCCCTGGGCCACGATGGCCGCGCACCTGGAGGACCGGCGGCAGCTGGCCCTCTCAGTGCTGCGCAGCGCAGCGCAGGGGTATGAGGAAATCTCCCTGCCCTTCAGCGGCATGGAGGCCTTCGGCGGGCAGACCCACCTGCTGGCCCGCGCGCTCCAGGAGTGGGTGGCGCAGGGACGGCGCGTCGTCGTGGCCACGGCCCACCCGCATCGCGTGGGCGAGATCCTGCGCGACCACGCGCTGGAGGTCCCGACGGTTGCGGAGGTGCGGACCGCTCCCGAACCCGG
Organism: Armatimonadota bacterium; assembly: GCA_031420915.1. Classification (GTDB taxonomy): domain Bacteria; phylum Sysuimicrobiota; class Sysuimicrobiia; order Sysuimicrobiales; family Humicultoraceae; genus JANONS01. Next base: position 7,307 of record JANONS010000026.1, on the reverse strand, counting down.
CACCATCACCGCCGTCCAGGCGCCGCTCTCCCGCGGCTTCACCTATCAGGCGGCCGCGCTCGCCGTGGTCACCGACGGCGAAATCCTTGGCTGGCGGCGCCGCCGCGCGCGTCTCCGCTTTCACCGCGGGGGAGGCCGTATCGGCTCCTGGACAGACCTCGACCCGGGCGACTACGTCGTGCACCTGTACCACGGGATCGGCCTCTACCGGGGGCTCGTGCACCTCACGCTGAACGGGAGCGAACGCGACTACCTCCTGCTGGAGTACGCCCAGAGCGACCGGCTCTACGTGCCCGTGGAGCAGATCGATCTGGTCCAGCGCTATATCGGCGGGCAGGGGCAATCCCCGATGTTCCTCACGCTGGGGGGCGCCGAGTGGGAGCGGGAGAAGACGCGCGTCCGGGCCTCCGCCCGAGAACTCGCCGGGGAACTCCTGACGCTCTACGCGGCCCGGGAGACGGCTTCGGGATTTGCCTTTTCGCCGGACACCCCCTGGCAGCACGACCTCGAGGCCGCCTTCCAGTTCGAGGAGACGCCGGATCAGTGGCAGGCGATCCAGGACGTCAAACGGGATATGGAAGCGAGCAAACCGATGGACCGCCTCATCGCGGGGGACGTCGGCTACGGCAAGACCGAGGTAGGGGTGCGGGCGGCGTTCAAGGCCGTGATGGACGGCAAGCAGGTGGCGGTGCTCGTCCCGACCACTATCCTGGCGCAGCAGCACTATGACGTCTTCCTGCAGCGGTTGACCTCCTATCCGATCACGGTTGAGGTGCTGAGCCGGTTCCGCACGCCACGCGAGCAGCGGCGGGTCCTGGCCGGGGTGGCCGCGGGGACGGTGGACGTGGTCATCGGTACCCACCGCCTGCTGCAGAAGGACGTCGCCTTTCGCGACCTCGGCCTCGTCATCGTCGACGAGGAGCAGCGCTTCGGCGTGGAGCACAAAGAGAAACTGAAGCAGCTGCGCCAGCAGGTAGATGTCCTCACCCTGACGGCGACACCGATCCCCCGCACCCTGCACATGTCGCTCGCCGGGCTGCGGGACATGTCGGTGATGGAGACGCCCCCGGAGGCGCGCCTCCCCATTCAGACCGAGATCCGCGAGTATGAGGACGCGCTGATGCAGGAGGCGATCTTGCGCGAACTGCGGCGGGGCGGGCAGGTGTATGTGGTGCACAATCGCGTCCAGACGATCGAGCGTGCCGCGCGGCACGTGGCCCGTCTGGTGCCCGACGCCAGGATCGCCGTCGCCCACGGGCAGATGCCGGAGGAGAAACTCGAACGGGTGATGATGGATTTCCTCGGCGGGCGGTACGATGTGCTAATGTGTACGACGATCGTGGAGATCGGGCTCGATATCCCGCAGGTGAACACGGTGATCATCCAGGATGCCCATCTGATGGGGCTGGCGCAACTCTACCAGTTGCGCGGACGGGTCGGCCGGGCGGACCGTCAGGCCTACTGTTACCTGCTCTATCCGCGCGGCGAAAAACTCACGCCGGAGGCGGAGCAGCGCCTGGTGGCGATGCAGGAGTTCGTCGAGCTGGGATCGGGCATCAAGCTGGCGATGCGCGACCTGGAGATCCGCGGCGCCGGGAACCTCCTGGGACCGGAACAACACGGGCATGTCGCGGCCGTCGGCTTTGACCTCTACTGCCGCCTGCTCGACCAGGCGATCCGGGAGTCGCGCGGCGAGATGGTGGACGACGCCCCGGAGCCGACCATCGACATCAACGTGGACGCCTACCTCCCGCCGGACTACGTCGCGGATGAGACACAGCGCATGACCCTCTATCGCCGCCTGGGCGCGATCCAGACGCTGGAGGCGGCGGACCGGCTCGCCGACGAGATCCGCGACCGGTTTGGCCAGATTCCCTCTCCGGCGGCGCACCTGTTCCAGGCGGTGCGTCTGCGCGTCCTGGCGAAGCGTGTGGGCGCCACGGCGGTGGTGCGAGAGGACGGGCACGTCAGCATCCGCCTGCGCTCCGCCGCGCACCTCACCGAGCCCGTACAGCGGCGGCTCCGGGCCGCGTACGGACAGCGGATTCATGTCACCCCGGCGCTGATCGCGATCCAAACGCAGGCCCCGCACTTCACAGAGCAGGTAGGTGAGGTGCGCGACCTCCTTGAGATGGTCGCGCGCTCCGCCCGGCAGCGTGCAGGGGAACCATTGGGAGCGACCCCATGACCAGAAAACGGAAGATCGGTTGGACCATCCTGATCGTCCTGGCGGTCGCGCTGGCCGCCGGGGCCGCCTACGCGCTGACGTACGGCGCGCACCTCGCGGTCAAGATCCCGCGGGTCACGGTCGCCGGACGGCGGATCGGAGGGGAGACGATCGGCTTCACCATCCCCGGTCTCCGCAGAGGCGTGGCCGTCGCGGCGCTGGTGAACGAGGATCCGATCTACTGGAACGAGGTCGATCTGGAAGTGGATCGGGCCGCCCTCCAGTACAACGTCAACCTCTCAGGCGCGGAGGGGCAGAAGCAGCGCGCCCAGCTCAACGAGGTCGTCCTCGACCAGCTGATCGACCAGCGGCTGATCCTCCAGACCGGCCGCAAACGCGGCGTTGAGGTCCCTGAGACGGCGATCGGCAGCGAGCTCGACCGGATCATGAAGAACTTCGGGTCGGAGGAGGAGTTTCAGACGGCCCTGGCGCGGCGGAAGCTGACGCTGGCGGATGTCCGCCGCCTGGTGCGGCTCAACCTGACGCTCCAGGGCCTCATCCCGCACGTGGCCGCGGTCACCGTTTCCGAGGCGGAGCTGCAACGCCTCTTCGCCGAGCGCCGCGCCCAGTATGATCAGCAGGAGCAGGTGCGGGTCAGCCACATCCTCATCCGCGTGGATGCCCCCACGGATGACGAACGCGCCAGGCAGACGATCACGCTCGTCCGGGGCAGGCTGGCGAAGGGCGAGAAATTTGCTGACCTGGCCAAGCAGTACTCCGAGGACCCGGGCAGCAAGGACCGTGGAGGGGATCTCGACTTCGTGCGCAAAGGGGCGCTCGTCCCCGAGTTTGAGAAGGTGGCCTTCGCCCTCAAGCCGGGCGAGATCAGCCCGCCGGTCAAAACCCAGTACGGCTATCACCTCATCCTGCTCCACGAGCGAAAGGCGGCCCACCAGGCGACCTTCGCAGAGGCGCAGGCGAAGCTCCGGGAACAGATCGTGGAGGAGCGGCAGGAGGCAGCGTTCCAGAAGTGGCTGGCCGCCGAACGTAAACGGGCCACGATCCAGCGTCATACGCGTCCGGCCTCGTAACGTCCGCTCGTGACCTCGCGGTACAGCTTCGACGACCTGGTGCAGGTGATGGCGCGCCTGCGCGCCCCCGGGGGATGTGCGTGGGACCGGGAGCAGACACCGCAGACCCTCCGGCCCTACCTCCTGGAGGAAACCTATGAGGCGCTGGACGCCATCGACCGCAACGACCACGGGGCCCTGCGAGAGGAACTGGGCGATGTCCTCCTGCAGGTGGTCTTCCACGCCCAGATGGCCGGGGAGGCGGGCCACTTCACCGCCGGCGATGTCATCGATGGCCTCGTCCGCAAGCTGATCGATCGCCATCCTCACGTGTTTAGCGCGACACCGCTTCCGACCGCCGGAGCCGCGCTGGCCCACTGGGAGGCGGCCAAGCAGGCCCACCGGGGGTCGCTCTTCGACGGGATCCCGCCTGACCTGCCTGCCCTGGCCCGGGCGCAGAAGGTACAGGCGCGCGTGCGCGCCGCAGGCTTCCGCTGGCCGGACGTCCAGGCCGCCGCGGACAAAGTGCGTTCCGAACTCGCGGAGTTGGAGGCAGCGAGCGGCCAGGACGTCGCGGAGGAACTCGGCGATACCTTCTTCACGCTGATCAACGTCGCCATCTTTCACGGGGTCGACGCCGAACAGGCCCTGCGCGATGCCACCCGCAAGTTCGTCGAGCGGTTCGCGCGCATCCAGACGCTGGCGGCGGCCGGTCGACCCCTGCGCGAGCACTCCCTGGATGAGCTGCTGGCCTTGTGGCAGCAGGCCAAAGATGCGGGTGGATAAGTACCTGCAGGTGAGCCAGCTCGTCAAGCGGCGCGTGATGGCGCAGCGGCTGTGCGATGCCGGCCGCGTCCACGTGAACGACCGCCGCGCAAAGCCCTCCATGGCGGTTGCGGTGGGCGATGTCCTTGAGGTGAACCTGGGTCCGCGCCGGCTCCGCGTGCGTATCGTCCATCTCCCCACCTCCGCCCGGGAAGCCGCACGCGCCTCCCCGTTCGAGATGCTTGACCAGGAGCAGCGCGACAGGTGGTCGTCCTGATGCCTGCCATCGCCCGTCTCCGCGCACGCGAAATCCTCGACTCGCGCGGCAACCCCACCGTGGAAGCCGATCTCTTCCTGGACGACGGCGCCTGGGGGCGGGCGGCGGTCCCCTCCGGTGCCTCCACGGGCGAGGCGGAGGCGCTGGAGCTGCGCGATGGAGGCCCGCGCTATCTGGGACGAGGGGTCCGGCAGGCGGTCCGCCATATCCTCGAGGAGATCGCCCCAGCGCTCACCGGCCTGCCGGCCGATCAGCAGGAGGTCGACCACCGCCTGATCGCGCTTGACGGCACGCCGAACAAATCGCGGCTGGGGGCCAACGCCATCCTGGCAGTCTCCCTCGCCCTGGCCAAAGCGGTGGCAGCCTCCCGGGGGCTTCCGGTCTACCGGAGCCTGGGTGGGGAGGAGGTGTCGCGCCTTCCCGTTCCGCTGATGAATATCCTCAACGGAGGCGCCCACGCCGACAACACACTCGATATTCAGGAGTTCATGATCGCGCCGGTGGGCGCGGAGCGCTTCAGCGACGCGCTGCGGATGGGCACGGAAGTCTTCCACCACCTGAAAGCCCTCCTCCGCGAACGGCACCTCAGCACGGGCGTCGGGGATGAGGGCGGCTTCGCTCCTGATGTGCGCAACGCCGCAGACGCCCTGGCGCTCCTGGTGGAAGCGATCACGCGGGCCGGCTATACCCCCGGAGGCCAGGTGCGGCTCGCGCTCGACGTTGCCGCCAGCGAACTCGCCTTCAATGGAACCTACCACTTTCGGCGGGAGGGGGTGGTCCGGACGGCCGGTGAGGTGGTCGAGTACGTGGCCGCGCTCGCCGACCGCTATCCCATCTGCTCCATTGAAGACGCGCTGGGCGAGCGGGACTGGGCAGGCTGGCAGACGATGACCGCGCGGTTAGGTGAGCGCATCCAGATCGTCGGCGACGACCTCTTTGCCAGCAGCGCCGACCGGCTGCGGCGGGGGATCCAAAGCGGTATCGCCAACGCGATCCTGGTCAAACCCAACCAGATCGGCACTCTCAGCGAGACGCTGGAGACCATCCGCGTGGCGAAGGCCGCGGGGTACGCGGTCATCCTCTCCCATCGCTCGGGGGAGACCGAGGACGCGATCATTGCCGACCTGGCGGTCGCCGTGGGCGTGCGGCAGATCAAGACCGGGGCGCCTTCCCGCGGGGAGCGCGTGGCCAAGTACAATCAGTTGCTGCGCATCGAGGAGGAGCTGGGCGAGCGGGCCGTGTACGCGGGCCCGGGAGGATTTCACCTCCCCACCTGACGCTGCGCCAAGGGGAGGGCGGGGCCACGAGGGCGGCATCGCCTCTGGAAAGGATTTCCCGCGTCACCGTCCGAACATAGGGGGACGCGGATGCCGAACCTGTCCACCTACCGTCGCGCGCTCGCCCTCCCGGCCCGCCGTCCCACTCGCCTGCCTCGATGGGTCGTACCCCTCATCCTGCTCACGGCGGCCGTGCTCCTCCTCAATGCCTTCGGGGCCAGCTACCTCGCCACCTATCGCCTCCACCGTGAGGCCGCCCGGCTGGACCGCGAGGTGGCGACGCTCCGGCGAGAGAACGCCCAGCTGCGTGAGGAGATCCGCCGGCTCCATACCCCGCTGTACATCGAACGGCTGGCGCGTGAGCAGCTGGGGCTGGTGAAACCGGGGGAGATTCCGGTCATCATCGTCCGGCCCACTCCCAGCCCGCGAACGTCACCGTGATACCCCGGTTGACACCCTCCCGCCCCTTGCATATAATGCGCTTGCCCAATTTGACCGTGCCAATGCTCGGGAGGCCTGACATCGCCAATCATGAGTGTTGACGCAGGCACCATCGTTGAAGGCACCGTCGTCAAAATCACGCCTTACGGGGCATTCGTTGAGCTTCCGGACGGCAAGAGTGGCCTGGTCCACATCTCCGAAATCGCCGATATCTACGTCAAGGACGTCAAAGACTACCTGAAGGAACGAGACAGGGTCCGCGTCAAGATCCTGGGCATCAACGAGAAGGGCAAACTCGACCTCTCCGTCAAGCAGGCGCTCTCCCCCGAGGAACGCGTCCAGAGGACCAGGGCCCGCACCTCCTTCGAAGACAAACTCAAGGCGTTCATGAAGGAGAGCGAGGAGCGGCTGCTTGACCTCAAGCGCAACACCGAGGCCAAGCGCGGCGGCCGCCGCAAGAAGTAAAGCCCCCAGCACCTAACCTGCAGCACCCCGAGTCGCCAGTTCCGCGTGGATGGCCCCCCCGGCAGGGAAGCGCGCCGGGCTGGAGGAATCAGCAGGTATCCCGGCAGGGAGGTGAGTCGCAGTGCCGCTGTGGCGGTCCAGGTCCGGCAAGATTGCGTTGCTCCAGAAGGTTCCGCTGTTTGAGGGGCTCTCACAGCGACAGCTCGAGCAGATCGGCCGGCTCACCGACGAGGTCGAGGTCCCTGCGGGGAAGCGGCTGGCGACCGCCGGCGATGTCGGCCGCGAACTGTTCGTCATCGTCGAGGGGCAGGCCAGCGTGACCACCGCGCGGGCCCGCACGGTGCGTCTGGGACCGGGCGACTTCCTCGGCGAGATGAGCCTGATCGACGGTGAGCCCCGCTCGGCGAACGTCGTGGCCGCGACACCGATGCGTCTGCTGGTGGTCGCCCACCGCGACTTCTGGCAACTGCTGGACGCCGCGCCGCCGCTCGCCCGCAGGATCATGCGCACGCTCTCGCGCCGCCTTCGCGACGCGGAGCGGACGCTCACGGCGTAGGGCGAGCTGAGCGCTTCTGTGCCAGTGCGGCGAGCACGCGGGGTGGGGTGATCGGCAGGTCGGTCACGTAGACGCCGGCCGCATCCGCCAGGGCGCTCGCGACGGCTGCGGCGCCGGCGATCACCGGCGGTTCCCCGACGCCCTTCGCGCCGAACGGCCCCTCGGCCGATGCCACCTCGACCATCTCGGCCTGAAGCGGCGCCACCGTCGAGGCCTTCGGGAGCACGTAGTCGGCGAAGGTGCTGCTGAGAAGGGTACCGGACCCGTCGTAGATCATCCCCTCGAAGAG
>JANONS010000025.1:0-1878 GCA_031420915.1 Armatimonadota bacterium | reverse complement strand
TCCCCGAACCTTCGACCTCACCAGGAACTATGCCACAGGGGGCAGATTTGTAGACGTTTTATTGGCACCTCACAGGAGGCCCTGACGCGCTCAAGCCCAGGCGCAGGTAGATCTCGCGCAGTGCCCCTGACTCATCCAGGTACTGGTAGACGCTGATCGGGCTGAGGCCGACGGAGACGTCCTCCTCCAGGATGCGGGGCGCTCCGGGCTCTCCCGACAGGCGCAACGCCAGGGTGAGGAAGAATTCCTGCACCAAGGCCTGCCGCAGGAGGGCACTCGCCAGGCGCGGCCCCCCCTCGGCCAGGACCCGGCCCATCCCCCGCGCGGCAAGATGGCGCAGCGCCGCCACCAGGTCCACTCCCCCGGCTGCGTCTGTCGCCACCACCGCCACTTCCACCCCTGCATCGGTGAGGTGGTCGATGTCGGCCTGCCGCGCATGCTCCGTCGTCACGACGAGTGAACGAAAGTCCCGGCGGGTGACGAACCCCTTGCGGTAGACGGCCTCGTCGAAGGCCGCGGTCGCCGAAAGCACCACGGCGGTGGGCGCAGGTGGGAGGCCCGCCGCCTCGCGGCGCGCGCGCAGGTGCGGGTGCGTGCCGGCCACCACATCCTCCCTGCGCAACGTGCCCGCCCCGCTCACGACCGCATCGACCAGCCCGTGCAGCGTCCGGTAGAGGTAGTGGTCCACGGCCGTGCCGATCGTCCAGGCCCGCCCCCCGAGCGCTGCCACTCCGTCCAGCGTCTGGACCATGTTCAGGGCCACGTAAGGCAGCGCGTCTCCGGGAGGAAAAGCGAGGTTGGCGTACACCTCCTCCAGAGGCACATCGCCCGGCACCGGCTCGTCGCGGTGGTAGACAAGCCGGAGAGTAGCCGGGAGACCTTCGGTCACTCCGCGGGGGGTTTGAAGCGCTCGATCGGATTCCGGCAGTCCCGGCAGTAGTAGATCGCGCGGCAGAGGGTGGGGCCGAACGAGTTCTCCAGCGTCGTATTGGTGGACCCGCAGAAGGGGCAGGTGGCGGGCTCCATCATCTGACGGTGGGGCAGGCTCAGCCCATGAGCCGCGAGCCGGGCCCGGCCGCGGTCGGACATCCGCGCCATCGTCCACGGCTCATCGAAGGTCAGATCTACTGAAACGTCCTCGACCCCCGGCAGCGCCAGCACCTTCTGGCGGATGTCCCGGCGCATGACTTCGATCGCCGGGCACGCGGAATAGGTAGGCACCAGGCGGATGCGGACGCAGCCCCCCTCCACCTCGACGCCCTGGATCAAACCCAGATCCGTCACCGTGATGGGGAGTTCAGGATCCTCCACGGTCTCGAGGACCTTCCAGATCTCTCGTCCCTCTACCATTTTGCCTCCGGTTCGAGGCGCCAGACCGACGTCATCTCGTCCAGCAGCGCGGCAAGATCCGGCGAGTGCTGTCCCAAGCGGCCGCCCGATGACGGAGGCACGGACGGCAGCCGGAGGCCGAGCGGCTCGAACAGCTCCGACACCTGCGCGCGCCACCGCTTCTCCTGGCGGGCGGCCTCTTCTATGAGCAGCCCCTCCTCGACCAGGTGCGCTTCCCCCGCGACCGGCTCGAAGAGGCCCAGTGCCTCCCCCCACGCCGCATCCACCGCCTCCTGGATGCGAGCGTGGCTCTCGGGTGTGGCCCGCGCCAGCCGGTTCAACCAGGTCTCCCCATACATGCGGTGGTACTTCTCCTCGCGCCCGAGAGTGCGGGCCAGCCCGGGGATCGTCTCCAGCGGAGTTCGGCTCCACACCTCCAGCCGCACGCTGTCCGCGAGGTCGTACAGCAGGAGGCGCACCACGGAGAACCCCCAGTCGCCATTGGGACGCTCCAGGAAGACGGCGTTGCGAAAGCCCTCGGGAGGGCGG
>JANONS010000024.1:0-8854 GCA_031420915.1 Armatimonadota bacterium | reverse complement strand
CGTCCAGCAGGATCACGCCGACGTCTGGATCATCCGCCTCCTGCGCCAGGCGCTGAACCCGCAGGCTCGGGTCGATCATCGGGTGGAGACGTCCCTGCGTAAACTCGTCTGCCCCCAGGTCCCACACCGTATGCTCCCGGCTGGCCCCGGGACCGTCGATCGCATCCGCGGGATCGAGGGGGGCATTGGATGACACCCGTCCGATGTAGCGCCGAAGCAGCACCTGCGCCTCAGCGCAGAGCGTCCCACCGCTGAAGAGCCCCCGCAGGTATCGCTGTCCCGGCAACAGCCGCGCGGCCTCCTGGACGGGAAGCGCCTGCGATGGAGGATCCTCCGCGGCGCCGCCTTCCGCCAGTCGCACGGCGGCGCGGGCCGCATCCTCCAGTGTGTCGGCGCCGGAGACCCTCCCCTGCGACGGCACCCGGCTGCCCACGAAGACAATGACCGCCGGCTTCCCCGCGCGCTGCGCCGCGCCCAGCAGCCGCGCCGCCACGATGGGATGCGGCGGCTTGGCGATGAGAACGATGACGGTGGTCTCTGGATCGGCGGCGAGGGCCGCAAGACCCTGAAGCATCGTCGCGCCCCCCACGGCCGCCGTGACGTCCCGGCCGCCGGTGCCGATGGCGTGACTGACCCCGCCGCCGTAGCGGTGGATCAGTGTCGCGACCTCCTGCAACCCGGTCCCGGCCGCGGCCACGATGCCGACCGTCCCGCGCCGGATCTTGTTGGCAAACCCCAGCCCCACGCCGCCGATCAGCGCGGTCCCGCAGTCGGGCCCCATCACCACGAGCCCCCGATCCACGGCCAGGCGTTTCAGCGCCACCTCCGTCTCGATGGGGACGTTGTCGCTGAAGAGGAAGACGTGGAGGCCCGCGAGTAGCGCCTCCCGCGCCACGTCGCCGGCGAACCGGCCTGGGACGGAGATGGCGGCCACTGTCGCCTCGGGGAGTAACCGGCGCGCCGCCGCGATGGTTCGGGGACGGTACTCGGCCTCGGCGGTCGCGCGCCCCCGCCGCGTGAGCAGTTCCTCCGCAAGCGCGAGCGCCTGCGTCACCGCATCCTCGGATTCCCCGCTCACGCTGATCACCAGGTCATCGGGTCCGGCGGCCTGCGCCCCAGGGGTGAGCAGCCCCGCGTCCCGCAGGAGCGCCAGATTGGCTTCGGTCGCCAGGATGAGACCGGCCTCGACCACACCCGGGCGCTGGCGAACTTCCTGCTGGGCGAGCATCAGGGTCACCGAGTCGAAGTAGACGCCGCGCTTGACGACGGACCGGATGATCATGGAGGCTAAGGATACCGTACGCGATCATCTCAGGGGAGGCAAGGATGACGAAGAAGGATCAAGCGAAGGCGGAAGCACGGCGTACAGCCCGGGAGCAGCGGCGCACGGTGGAGCGTCAGGCGGCGACGAGGCAGCGCCGGAAGCAGCTCTTCACCTGGGCAGCGGCGGCGCTGGCGATCGTCGCGGTCATCGCCCTGGTCGTCGCTTTTAACCTGCGCAGACCCGGGCCCGGAGAGCGGATCCGCGCGGTAGGACCCGCCCATATCGCCCAGGGGTCACGTGGGAGCGGCTACAACTCCAATCCCCCGACTTCCGGACCCCACTGGCCATCTCCGGCCCCATGGGGCGTGCACGCCGAGCCGCTTCCCGATGAGGTGCTCGTCCACAATCTCGAACACGGCGGGGTGTGGATCAGTTACAAGGATGCAAAGGACACCGACCTGGCAGACAAACTGGTTGAGGTCGCCGGCCGCTACCGGACCAAGGTGATCGTGACGCCGCGGCCGAAGAACGACGCCCCGATCGCGGTGGCGGGCTGGGGACGATTGCTCAAGTTGCAGCGGTTCGATGAGGCCAGGATCGTCGAGTTCATCAACGCGTACCGGGGGAAGCTTGGGCCCGAGCGCGGCGCCCAATAGCGGGGGTCGGGATCTTTACCGGATGGCCGCGCCCGCCGTCGTCGCCCCTCGCAGCAGGTCGGTCACGACCGCAACCGCCCGTTGCAGTTGCGCGTCATCAGGCGTGCCCAGAGCAACCGAGCCAAGAGCCACCGGAATATCCGGCGTGAGCCCCTGGTCGCTGATATCCCGTCCGCTGCGGGTCAGGTAGCGGGCCGTCGTCAGGAACAGCCCACTGCCATCCGCGAACTCGTGGACGGTCTGTACGCTTGCCTTCCCAAAGGTCCGGTCCCCGATGAGCTTTACCCCCGCATCCTGGAGGGCCCCCGCGACGATCTCCGAGGCGCTGGCGCTCGTTCGGTTGACCAGCACCGCCACGTTGGCCAGGAACTTCGGTTCACGCGGCCGGACGACGTAGGTCGTAGACCGGTTGCGCGCGCCGCGATCCGTGACGATGATCCCCTCCTGCAGAAAGTGGCTGGCAATATCGATCGACTCGTGGAGGAGGCCGCCCGGGTTACTCCGCAGGTCAAGGACCAGGCCCCGGGCCCCTTCCTCCTGCAGCTGCCGGAGCGCTGAGGCCACCAGGTTGGCGGAACCCGACCGAAACAGGGTCAGACGGAGATATCCGATATTGGGTGCGACCATCCGGGCGGTCACCGTGGCCTGCACGATGCGCGCACGCGTCATGGGTACGGTCAGCGTCTGTCCGGTGGACGGTCGGAAGAGGCCGAAGGTTACCACACTCCCTTCCTCCCCGGCGATCATCTGACGGACCTCGGCCAGGGTGCGGCCCTGCGTCGGCTGCCCGTTCACCGAGACAATGATATCGTCCGGCCGGATGCCCGCCTGGGCGGCGGGGGAGTCCTCCACGACGCCGACGATGACCACCCGGCCTTCCTGCTCGGTCAGCAGCACCCCGATGCCCACGAAGGACTGGGGCTCCGACTGCAACTGCTCCATAAACCGCGCCATCTCCGGCGGCAGGAGGAAGGATGTGTAGCGGTCGCCGACGGCCTCGACCATCGCCCTGATCGCGCCGTTGGCCACTTCAATCGGTGGGACGCCCGGCGGGAGGAGGGCGATCGCCTGCTGCAGCCGGGTGAGCGTGGCTTGCAGATCCTGCTGTTCGTTGCCGGTGATCGCGATCTCGCCGACGGTGGACGCGACCCCGTGGGTGCGGAGCACCCGCTGCATCCCGCTGACCGCCGCCCGCAGGAGCACAGGATACGGTGGCGGAGCCAGCGCCCTCTCACCGATCAGGCGGAAGACCTGTGAAAAGAGCTGCTGGCCATTCGGGATCTGGGCGCCCGCGGGCCGTACCGTCCCAACGATCAGGACGGCGACGACGAGCATGATCTTGCCCAACGTCCACGACCGTCGCACTACCGCACCTCGAAGGCTCCCGTCTTTGCCGCAATCGTACCATCAAACGCGAGCACCAGCACGACGCTCCCGCGCGTGAGCCGGCGGGCCCACGACGTGGGCGCTTCATCGTCTATGACGGACCAGGTCTCGAGCCGGATCCCCGCGGCCGCATATGAGGCGGCCTTCATCTTGACACTTTCGTTCCCCGATGATGGCAGCCTCAGTCGGGTCACCAGATGCGGATCGTCAAAAATGGAAACGTTGACGCGCGCATGGAACGCGGCGCCCGGCCTGCCCACCCGCGCGATCCGACGCAGCAGCTCCACGTCCGGCAGGAGCACGGTTCGGAGCAAGCTTCCCCAGGGGAAGTGCACGCGGATCTCGTCGGCCAGTCCGTCGAGCGCCGGGGGGGAGCGCCTCGACGGCCGCCCGCAGACACCAGGCGTTTGCCAGGCCATCCAGCCGCACGATCTGCTCACCACGCAGGAAGGTGTGGAGGCGCGCGAATGCCCGGCCGGCCGCAATCGCCAGCCCAGGAGACTCCACTCGATTGAAACTTATATTGGGGCCCCCTCCGTATTCGGAGGGAGGAGAGGGTAGACTGACTATGAGTTGGTCAATGTCAGCCGAAGGGTCGCATCTCGTGACCCATTATATCAGGGAGGGATCGTGATGAAGGGACTCCGCGTCCTATCGTTGGTGCTGATTCTGCTTCTCACGGTGACGGCCACCGCAATCGCCGCGCCGAAGGCCAAGAGCGCCAAGCCCCTGAAGGTCAAAGTCTACGCGCAGGGTGAGGCGTTTTGCCCGACCGCCGTCCTCGTGTACGGGTCGATCGTCATCCAGGCCGGACGGTGCTACACCCTCTTCATCCTGCGTGAGAGCGCGGGGACGTTCCTGGCCTTCGCCAACCCGGGCGCGAAGATCCCACCCGGACAACTGGTTCGCCTGACCACCCCCGCGGGCGCCAAAGTGAAGGGGAGGATCTTCTACCTGGTTCCGATCCAGACCACCGCCGTTCTCGTGCCGCTGAACACGATCACACTGGTGGCGGTGCGGGCGGAAGATTTCGGCCCGCGGCTGACCATCGTGTTGACCAGCACGTCGGTGCCGAACGTGACGGTGACTTTCACAGTCCGGTTGTAAGCCCGGCGCTACCCTAGCTCCAGTGCGCCGGTTGCCAGGGTTTTGATGAAGTGCCGGTCGTGCGAGGTGAAGATGATCCCGCCTGGAAAGTCGGCAAGCGCCTCCAGCAGCGCATCCTGGGTATCGATATCCAAAAAGTTTGTCGGCTCGTCGAGGACCAGGAGATTGTGCTCGCCGAGAATCAGCCGGACCAGCAGCACCTTCGCCCGCTCGCCGGCGCTGAGCAGGCCCACCGCTTTGTGCACTGTCTCTCGTCGAATGCGCATCCGGCCCATGACCGTACGCACCAGTGTCTCGTCCCTGCCGGTGGCCATGACGGCCTCGAGCGCCGTCTGATCATCCGGGATCTGCCGGATTTCCTGGTCGAAGTAGCCGACCCGGGCTGACGGGGTCAGCCGCACCTCGCCGGCCAGCGGCGGGAGTTCGCCCAAGAGGGTCCGGAGCAGGGTCGTTTTGCCGCAGCCGTTCCCACCCAGGACCGCCAGGCGCTCACCCCCGGCCAGGGTCACGGTGATGCCACGCGCCAGCGGCGCGTCGTAGCCCACACTCAGATCCCGTACCGAGAACAGCCGGTACCCCGCAGTGCCATGAAAGGCGATAGCCACGGGATCCCTCCCGCGCGGTTTCTCCGTCTGCATCCTCTCGATCGTGGCCTCGAGGCGGCGCCGGGCGATGAGCGATTTCTTCATCAACTTCGCCGCCCTGTGTCCGATGTATCCTTTGTCGTAACTGCCGCGCTTCTCGCGTTCCTTCGCCAGACCCCAGGTGCGGTAGACGCGGGCCTGCTCCTGCAGCTTCCGTACCAGCCGCTGCCGTTTGTCATAGAGCCGCCAGGCGGTGTCCAGCTCGTGCGCGATCTGTGCCCGGAACGCCGAGTAGTTTCCCGTGTAGACCCGAAGGTTTCCGCGATCGAGATGCGCCACTTTGCTCGCGACCCCGTCGAGGAATCGCCGGTCGTGAGAAGCCACGACATAGGCCACAGCCATCTTGGCCAGTCGCTCCTCCAGCCAATCCCTCGCGGGAAGATCCAGGTGGTTGGTCGGCTCGTCGAGCAGGAGGAGATCATGCTCGCCCAGCAGCAGCCGCACGAGGGCGAGGCGCACCTTCTGACCGGCCGAGAGAGTGCCGACTGGCCTTCCCCACACGTCCGCGGGCAGACCCAGGCCGGACAGGGTCGCCTCGGCGCGAGATCGGTAGTCATAACCGCCCCCGCTCTCAAACTGGCGCTGCGCTTCTCCCAACGCATCCATGAGGGGCGCCATCTCGTCCGGTCCGCACGTGGCAAGCCCTGCATGGATCTGCTCGATGCCTCGCTCCAGCGCCTGCAGCTCCATGAACGGTTCCAGAGCCACGTCCAGGCAGGCGCGCGCCTCCGCCTCGCCGCCGACGTCGATGAGGGTCTGGTCCAGGTAGCCGATCCTGACGCCCGTGGCGATCGAGACCTTCCCGGCGTCAGGGCTCAGGCGGCCGAGCAGGATGCGAAACAGGCAGGTCTTCCCGGCGCCGTTCTCCCCGACCAGGGCGATCCGCTCGCCGCGGTGCACGGCCAGCGAGACACCATCCAACACGCGCTTGTCCGGGAACGAGAGATGAACGTCGTAACACTGCACCAGCACGGAACCGCTCCTTTCGCCCGACCATATGGGTGTGGCATCCTGCCAATGGGCGAAACCGAGCAGCGCCGGCCGAAGAAGAGGCGTGAAATCCTCTGTTGCGTGTTTGGAAACCGGGGACTGGAAACGCTTGGCGGCCCGCCACGGGCCGCCGACGCAACGCACGCGCCGGGTATTCGGTTACGCCCGCTGTGCCGTTGCGTCTCTCACAAGAGGTCACCTCTCGAGGATTTTCGAAACACACACAGCATAATGTCTCATACAATAGGGGTCAAGCGACCGAGGAGGGACCCGTGGCGAAGATTCCTGACAACGTGAAGACCTTTCTGGACAAGCCCAACGTGGCGGTGCTCGCCACCATCAGTCCGACCGGACGTCCCCAGGCCACGCCGATCTGGTTCATGGTCGACGATGGCCACATCCTGGTCAACACGGCCAAGGGGCGGGTCAAACTGCGCAACATGGAAGCCAATCCGCGGGTGGTCCTCGCGATCGTCGATCACGCCAACCCCTATCAGTACGTGCAGATCCGCGGGACGGTCGTGCGCATTGACAATGCCAGCGGCGCGCGGGACATCGACCGCCTGTGCATGCGCTACACCGGGAGGCCGTTTTCGTATCCGGGGAAGGATGGCCCCGACAGCCGGGTGAGCATTCTGATCAGACCGGAGCGCGTCGGTTCCAACCTGCGATAACAGGCCCGACTCTGAGATCGTGGGCCCCAACCCGGGTTATCGCTGCAGGTCAGGCCTTGCCGACATACTTGCGGATCGACTTCGTCTCCAGGTACTCCGCCAGGCCTTCGGCCCCCAGTTCCCGACCCGTCCCGCTGTCCTTGACGCCGCCGAAGGGGGTTTCGGGAACGCTGACGGGTTTGTAGTTGATCCAGACGATCCCGGAGTCAATGCCCTCGATGAACCGCTCGATGGTCGCGTCGTTCGTCGACCACAATCCCGAGCCCAACCCGAAGGGCGTGCTGTTGGCCCGCTCGATTGCCTCATCGAGGTCGCGGACCCGCATCGCCGGCAGCACCGGACCGAAACACTCCTCGTGCCAGAGGGCCGCATCGTCTGGGACATCGCGCAGCACCGTGGGCTGGAAGAAGTAGCCCTTGGCGTATGGGCCCTCCTCCAGCCTGCGCCCGCCCGCGACCAGGGTGGCCCGCCGCTCGAGGGCATCGGCGATGAACCGCTCCACGTCGCTCCGCTGCGCCGCGTTGTTGAGCGGCCCCATGTCGGTCTCGGGCGCCAGGCCGTCTCCCACCCGCAGCGCCGCCGCCTTCCGGGCCAGGAGGTCCACGAACCGGTCGTAGATCGACGCGAAGACGTACACACGTTTCACCGAGGTGCACGACTGGCCGGCGTTGCGGAAGCGGCCGTAGCGCACGATCGTCTCCGCGGCCAAGTCGAGGTCAGCATCGTCGACCACCACCGTCGGGTCGCTGCCGCCGAGTTCCAGCGTGACGTGCTTCAGGGCAGGCGAGGCCGCGGAGGCAACCTGCCGGCCCACCTCCGTGGATCCGGTAAAGGCGATGCGCTTCACCCCCGGGTGGCGCAGGATCTCATCGCCAACGGTCGCCGCCGGCCCGGTGACGATGCTGGCGATCCCGGGCGGCACCCCCGCCTCCTGCAGGAGAGCGGTGAGCGCGATATCGGTCAGCGGCGTCGTGCTGGCGGGTTTGATCAGAACGGCGTTCCCGGCGATGAGCGCCGGCGCCACTTTCCAGGCGTACAGCGACACGGGAAAGTTGAAGGGCAGGATCGCCGCGCAGAGCCCGATCGGCTGCTTGCGGGTCTCGACCTTGATGACGACATCGCCATCCCGGACATACTTGACCTCGCCCGCGATCTTCCCCGCGTAGCCGGCGTAGTAGTCGAAGGTGTTGATCAGGCTATCGAGTTCCCCGACCGATTCCCGGTAGATCTTCCCCTGCTCCCGGGTGAGCAACCGCGCAAGCCGGTCCTTGTGCTCCTCGACGAGCGCGGCGTAGCGCTGCAGCACCTTCCCCCGACGGCGCGATTCATAAATCCTGGGCCACCAGGAGGATTCCAGCGCGGCGGTCGCCGCGCGGACCGCGTCCCTGACGTCCTCCCGGTCGCCCTTCGGCGCCCGCCCCACGATCTCGTCGATGTTCGCGGGGTTGCGGATCTCGAAGACCTCCCCGCTGCGGGCCGCCGTCGCTCGGCCGTTGATGATCATCTGATACATCTCCGTCATGGCACACCCTCCCCGCCCTCAATTCCCTACGGCACCGCGGAGGTTCCTGCCCGGGACATTGATGGACGGGAAGCCGATGTTAAGGCTTCAGATGCGCGTCGAGCCACTCCACCAGCGCGCGCTGCCAGGACGCGGCGCCGGGAAGGGTTATCCAGTTGGAACCGTGGCCACCACCCTGCACTGTGACCAGCAGGTTGGGCACGCCGGCACCCCTCAGGACCCCATGCAGCGCCACACTTTGCGCGTAGGGGACGAGCGGGTCGGCCGTACCGTGCAGGCTGAGGGTCGGCGGGTCATCGGCGGAGACATAGGTGATGGGGGAGGCTTCGGCCTTCTGAACCGGGGAAGGATTGGGACCGAGGAGCGCGTCGAGCAGGCGATCGTTCCGCGCCCGCAAATCGGTCGTGCCGAAGAAGTTGACGACGGTGCGCGGGCGGCATGACTGCCGGCCCACCGGGTCGGCTGCCTGCGGGATCGACGGACAGGGCGTGAACCCGAGAAAGGTCACGACGTGGCCGCCGGCTGACGCCCCGGCCACGGCCAGCCGCGCCGGATCCAGGCGGAACTGCGCTGCCTGCGTCCGCACCCATCGCACGGCCAGGCGCGCATCC
>JANONS010000023.1:0-4488 GCA_031420915.1 Armatimonadota bacterium | reverse complement strand
GCCGAGAAGAACGACGAGTTCAAGAACTACTACAAGCTCCTCGGGGTCGAGCGCTCGGCTGACGCCAAGACGATCAGCAAGGCCTTCCGCCGTCTTGCTCGGGAGCACCATCCCGACGTCAACAAGGCCAGCGGCGCGGAGGAGCGCTTCAAAGAGATAAACGAGGCTTACCAGGTTCTAGGGGATACGGCCAAGCGCGCCCGATACGATCAGATGCACGAAGCCTACCAGCACGGCGGAACGAACTGGCAGGACATCTTCCGCGGCGCGGGTCCCTACCAGCAGGCGCCGGGAGGCTTCACCGTCGTCGGGGACATCGGGGATCTTGAAGAATTGTTCGGCGGGCTGGGCGGGTTCAGCGACTTCTTCCGGCAGTTTTTTGGTGGCAGTGTCGCAGCGGCCGGAGGCGGACGGCCCCGCCGCGGGGGTGCGGGGCGGGTGAGCGGGCAGGAGGGCTTTGGACAAGCAGCCGGGCGCGCGCGGGCGGAGGCCACACTGGAGATCACCTTGGAGGAGGCGTTTCAGGGGGCCCGGAAGCCCCTGGATCTTCAGGTCAACGGGAAGGGGCGCAGCCTCAATGTCACGATTCCCAAAGGGGTACGGACGGGGCAGCAGATCCGGCTGCCTGGGGCGCTGGACGGCGGCGACCTCTACCTGACGGTGAAGGTGCAACCGCATCCGCTCTTTGAGCGGCGGGGAGAAGATGTCCATGTGGAAGTTCCGGTGTCCCTGACCGAGGCCCTGCTCGGGGCGGAGATCGAGGTCCCGACCCTCGAAGGTAAGGTCTCGATGAAGATCCAGCCGCAGACGCAAAATGGACGGACCTTCCGCCTGCACGGCCTGGGGATGTCCCGGCCGGACGGGACACGGGGCGCTCAACTGGTGCGGGTCAAAGTGCTCCTCCCCGATTCGCTGACAGACGAGGAGCGGAAGTTCTTCGAGGAGATGCGGGGTCGGCGACGCGAGAATCCCCGCGCGCACCTGTGGCGGAAATGAGAAGAAGCGGCCGAGACGCACGGGTGGGGGGCGGTTCCGTTGACGTATTTGATCCTGGCGCTGCTGCTGATGCTTTCGGTCTACGGGCTGTGGGCGATGGTGTCCAGCAGCGGGCAACAGGCGTTTGACGCCTACGTAAGGAGATGACGGAGGCTCGACAGACGGCATGGCGATGCGGTTTGATCGGCTGACCGGGAAGGCGCAGGAGGCGCTGATGGCCGCGCAGGAGCTGTCGCGGGCGCGGCAGCACCAGCAGGTGGATGTCGAGCACCTGCTGACCGCGCTGCTCGAGCAGAGCGACGGGGTGGTCCTGCGCCTGCTCAGCGGGCTGGGGGTGGATCCCCGCGTGCTGCGCACGCGGCTGGCCGAGGAACTGGAGCGGCGGCCCCGCGTGCAGGGAGCGGCGGAGGAGGAAGGGTTCTACGTCTCTCCCCGCATGCAGCGCGTGCTGCATGCGGCACAGGAGGAAGCCACGCGCCTCACCGATGAGTTTGTCAGCACGGAGCACCTGCTGCTGGCGGCGGCTCGCGATGAATCCGATCCGGCCGGCCGGCTGCTGCGCGACGCCGGCGTCACCCCGGAGCGGATCTACCAGGCCCTGCAGGAGGTACGCGGCCACCAGCGCGTCACCGACCCGAACCCCGAATCGAAGTACCAAGTGCTGGAACGGTACGGGCGGGAGCTGACGGCGCTGGCGGCGGCGGGCAAACTCGATCCCGTCATCGGCCGGGACGAGGAGATCCGCCGCGTCATCCAGGTGCTCAGCCGCCGCACCAAGAACAACCCCGTCCTCATCGGTGACCCCGGCGTGGGGAAGACGGCCATCGTGGAAGGCCTGGCGCAGCGGATCGTGCGCCGGGACGTCCCCGAGGGGCTGAAGAACAAGCGTATCTTTCAGTTAGACCTTGGGGCGCTGGTCGCGGGGACGAAATACCGCGGGGAGTTTGAGGATCGCCTCAAGGCGGTGTTGAAGGAGATCGTTGAATCGCAGGGCGACATCATGCTCTTCATCGACGAACTGCACACCGTCGTGGGCGCCGGCGCGGCGGAGGGGGCGATCGATGCGGCCAACATGCTCAAGCCCATGCTGGCCCGCGGCGAACTGCACGCGATCGGCGCCACCACGCTGGGCGAGTACCGCAAGCACGTCGAGAAAGATGCCGCGCTGGAGCGGCGCTTCCAGCCGCTGTACGTCGACGAGCCGTCGGTGGAAGACACCGTCTCGATCCTCCGCGGCCTGAAGGAGCGCTACGAGGTGCACCACGGGGTGCGGATCACCGACGCCGCCGTGATCGCCGCAGCCACCCTCTCGGATCGCTACATCACGGAGCGGTACCTCCCGGACAAAGCGATCGACTTGATCGACGAGGCGGCCAGCCGGCTGCGCACGGAGATCGACAGCAAGCCCGCCGAACTGGACGAGGTGGACCGGCGCATCATGCAGCTGGAGATCGAGCGCGAGGCCCTGCGCCGCGAGACCGATCCCGCAAGCCTGGAGCGTCTCGGCCGGCTGGAGGAGGAGGTCGCGGCGCTGCGGGGTGAGTCGGAAGGCCTCCGCTCGCAGTGGGAGGAGGAGAAGCGAGCGATCCAGGCGATCCGCGAGACGAAGCAGCGGATCGAGGAGGCCCGCAGGCGGATCGAGGAGGCGGAGCGGCAGGCCGACCTGGAGACGGCCGCACGGCTGCGCTACGGGACGGTCCCCGACCTGGAGCGGCAGTTGAAGGCGCAGGAGGAACAGCTGCGCGTGGTCCAGCACGGCCGTCAGTTGCTGAAGGAAGAGGTGACGCCCGAGGATATCGCGGAGGTCGTCTCCCGCTGGACCGGCATCCCCGTGACGCGTTTGATCGAGGGGGAGATGGCCAAGCTACTGGCGCTGGAGGAGCGGCTGCACGAGCGCGTGATCGGCCAGGATGAGCCGGTGCAGGCTGTCGCGGATGCAATCCGCCGCGCCCGCGCCGGGCTCAAGGATCCGCGGCGGCCGATCGGGTCCTTCCTCTTCCTCGGGCCGACCGGAGTCGGCAAGACCGAACTCGCCAGAGCGCTGGCCGCCCTCCTTTTCGATGACGAGGAGGCGATGGTCCGCCTGGATATGTCCGAGTACCAGGAGCGGCACACGGTGAGCCGGCTCGTCGGCGCCCCCCCGGGGTACGTCGGCTATGAGGAAGGTGGCCAGCTGACCGAGGCGGTGCGGCGGCGGCCCTATCGGGTCGTGCTCTTTGACGAGGTGGAGAAGGCGCACCAGGACATCTTCAACATCCTGCTCCAGATCATGGAGGACGGCCGCCTGACGGACGGCCACGGGCGGACTGTGGACTTCAAGAACACGATCGTCATCATGACCAGTAACATCGGCAGCCACTACCTGCAGCGGTTGGACCCGAAGGACGACGCCCAGTTCCAGATGGCACGCATCCAGGTGCTGGATGATGTCGGGCGCGCCTTCCGCCCGGAGTTCCTCAACCGGATCGACGAGATCATCGTCTTCCGGCCCCTCGCCCAGGAGCAGTTACGAGAGATCGTGGACCTGCAGTTGCGCTACCTGCGGGAGCGTCTCGGCGGGATGAAGATCGACCTGGACGTCACCGATGCGGCGAAGGCCTATCTGGCCCGGGAGGGGTTCAGCCTCGACTTTGGAGCCCGCCCGCTGCGCCGGCTGATTCAGCGGGCGATCGAGAACGCGCTGGCGAAGCACCTTCTGGCTGGTGAGTTGCGGGAGGGCGATGTGGCCGTGGTTGACTACCGGGACGGGGACGTGGTGTTCACGAAGCGGGAGCCTGCGGTGGCCGCGGCCGCGCGACCGTAGGCGTTCGCGGAGCCCCTGACGTGCTCGAACTCATCGTCTTTATGAGCGGCGCCGTCCTGCTGGTGCTGGAGATCGTGGCCAGCCGTGTGCTGGCGCCGTTCTTCGGCAACTCGGTGTACGTGTGGGGCAGCCTCATCGGCGTCTTTTTGGCGGGGCTCACGCTCGGGTATTTCCTGGGTGGACGCGCCGCGGACCGATGGCCGTCCGGCGTGGTGTTCAGCGGTCTGGTGTTTCTCGCGGGGGCGCTGACCTTCCCGATCCCTTTTGTTGCGCGCCGGGTGATGGAGGCCCTCGTCCTGGCGGACCTCGGCGCGAGGGCGGGCCCGTTGAGCGCGGCGGCGATCCTGTTCTTTCTCCCCGCGGTCGTCATGGGGACCATCTCGCCCTTCGCCGTCCGGCTGCGGGCGCGGACCGTCACCACGGTCGGCAACGTGGCCGGCGTCCTCTACGCTCTCTCCACGCTCGGCAGCATCGTGGGGACTCTGCTGGCGGCTTTCGTCCTGATCAACCTCTTCGGGGTCCGGAGCATCATCCACGGGTTGGGTCTTGTGCTGATCGTGCTGGCCGCGGTTGGCTTCATCGCCGCCCGTCGCGGGTGGGCTGCGGTCGGAGCCGGGGTGCTCGCGCTCACGCTGGCGGTGGGGGGAGCGGCCGCCGCGCCGCTGGATCCCGCCGGTTCGGTGGTCTTC
>JANONS010000022.1:0-5886 GCA_031420915.1 Armatimonadota bacterium | reverse complement strand
AACGCCTATATCGCCGCCGGGATCGGCTCGGACCACGAGTCCACGACCCGGGAGGAAGCCCTGGAAAAGCTGCAGCGGGGCATGGTCATCATGATCCGGGAGTCGACGGTCGCACGTGCCCTCAAGGAGCTCCTTCCCCTGGTGACCCAACAGAATGGGCGGCGCTTTCTGTTTGTCACCGATGACCGCAGCCCCCTGCACCTGCTGGAGGAGGGGCACATCGACTCGATGGTACGTCAAGCCATCAACCTGGGCCTGGATCCCTTTCTCGCGTTCCAGCTCAGCAGCCTGAACACTGCCGAATACTTCGGCCTGCGGGATCGCGGCGCGGTCGCGCCGGGAAAACTGGCTGACCTCATCGTTTTCGACGATCTTCGGGCACCCCACCCCCGGCTCGTCTACCGGCACGGCAGACTGGTCGCCCGGGACGGGGCGTTGCTGCCCTACGATCGGCCGGAGAAGCTCCTGGCGCTGCGCGGCTCCATCAACGTGTCACGCGGCACCCTTCACTTCCGCATCCCTGCTCCTGGACCCGCCCGCGCACGCATTCGGGTCATCGAGGTCATCCCGAACCAGATCGTCACGGGCGCGGGGGAGGAGGAGGCCGCGATCTCGAACGGCGAGGCGGTGGCCGATCCTGAGCGGGACCTCCTCAAACTGGCCGTCATCGAGCGGCACACCGGCAGCGGGCGGGTGGGGCTTGGGTTCGTGCGGGGGTTCGGGTTGAAGTTGGGGGCGCTGGCCTCCACGGTGGCTCACGACGCCCACAATATCATCGTCGTCGGCGCGAGCGACGAGGCGATGCGGGCGGCGGTGGACCTGATCCTGGAGATGCAGGGGGGTCTGGCGGCGGTGGCGGGTCGGGAGGTCGCGACGCTCCCGCTGCCGATCGCCGGCCTCATGTCGGACGCCCCGCTCGCTCAGGTGGCCGAGGGGATGCGCGTGCTCCTGCGCACCGCCAGCCGCATGGGCTCGCGCCTCGAGGATCCGTTCATGACCCTCTCGTTCATGGCCCTCTCCGTCATCCCCGCGCTGAAGCTGACGGACCGTGGGCTATTAGATGTCCATCGTTCCGAGCTGGTTCCCCTCTTTGTCTCCTAGGTGGATCACTTAGGCCGCGCGGACCAGATCCACGCGATCAGAATGACATTGATGATGATTGGGACGATGATGGTCCGGAGCGTGTAGACGTTTGTGACAAAGAAGTAGACCAGATCGAGCGTGATGGCCAGCAGGCCCACGACGAGCATCCCGGACAGGTCGCCGTACTTTTCGACATTCGACGCCATGGTCACCACCAGGAGGCCGAGAGCGATGAGCGTGCTGCCCCAGCCGGACACCACCGCGACATCCGTCACCGGGCGATCGAAGACGGCGGCCGACAGTGATGGGAAGAGCTGGATGACGCCGACCGCGATGGCGTAGATGCCGGCGACCCACAACGCCGGACGAAGCCCTACCGTTCTGTTCATACCCTCACCTCCCTAGGTTGCTCCTCCTCTTTATCTATCATCATGGAAGGTTCCTGCTCAAGGGAGAGGAGTCGACCGACGTCCGACGAAAAGCCCGGTGAGGTCTAGACGGCCCATTCACTTGACTGGAGGGCGCGATGATCCTCGTGCGCACATGGTTTCGGACGAAATGGGGGGCGGCCAGTACCGTGGTCGAGCTGCTGAAGGGGATCTCGGTGACCCTGGAGGAGGACCGGCGGGCGCGCATCTACACCGATCTCTCCGGGGAACTGTTCACCGTCACCTGGGAGACCGAGTGGCCCAGCCTGGCCGCGTACGAGGCGGCGTTTGAGGAACTGTATCAGAACGAGGATTTCCGTGCGCTCATGACCGAGATCGTCGATCTGGTGGAAGTCGGGGGCCGGGACTACCTTCTCCGCCGGTGGCCCGAGGGGTAGGTGCCCGCTGAGGTGCCCGTCAACGTGAGCCGCGAGCGGTTTGAGCGGCTGGTCGTGGAGGCCCTGGTCAGCATTCCGGAGCCGCTCCGGGCGCGCATGGAGAACGTCGCGGTGGTCGTCGAGGGGTGGCCCACGCCGGATCACCTCGCAGGCGCCGGCCTGGATGAGGAGGACCTCCTCTTCGGCCTCTACGAGGGGACGCCCCTCACCGAGCGCGGCGTCGTGGCGGAGGCCGTCCTGCCGGATAAGATCACGATCTTTCAGGGTCCCCTGGAAGAAGCGTGCGCCTCGGAGGAGGAGATTCGCGAGGAGGTGCGCACCACGATCATTCATGAGGTGGCCCACTATTTCGGTTTTGACGAGGAGCGTCTGGCGGAACTGGGGTACGACTGAGTGACCCTCCTCATCGATCTGCTCGCTAACCTCTTCCGGCTGCTGGCCAATCTGCTCGCGGGGCTGGGGCCGCGTCCCCACTACGTCGTGTTGGATATCTCCGGTGGCTACCCGGAGCGGCAGCCACCGCGCCCGCCGCTCGCGGCGCGGATCCTCCCGATGCGTGGGCGCGCTGAGCAGAGCCTGGAGGAGTTGCGCAGCATCCTCGACCGCCTCGTCGGCGACCCGTCGGTGCGCGGGGTTGTGGCGCGGATCGGAGATCTCCACGGAGGGCTGGCCACCGTGCAGAGCCTCCGCAATGCGCTGGCCGACGTGCGGGGGCGCGGCAAACGTGTCATCGCCTACCTCACGACCATCTCGATGCCCCAGTACTACCTGGCCACCGCCGCCGATGAGATTCTCCTCCCCGAAAGTGCACCGGTCGGCATCTCCGGTCTCCGTACTGAGATCACATTCTTTCGGGAGGCGCTGGATCGCCTGGGGATCACGCCCGACTTCGACCGCATCGCCGAATACAAGACCGCGGCCGATCCCTTCCTGCGGCGCAGCATGTCGCCCACTCACCGGGAGATGGTGGATGCTCTGCTCGATTCGATGCTGGACCAGATCCTCGACGACGTCGCCCGGGGCAGGAGGCTCGAACGGGAGGCGGTGCGCGCGGCGATCGACCGCGCTCCCCTGACGGCTGCGGAGGCGCTGGAGGCGAATTTGGTCGACGCGATCCTCTACGAGGACGAACTACCCCGCCGCCTCGGCGCGCCCTATCGGCCGGCCAGGGTGCTCCCCTGGGCGCAGGCGCGCCGCCGCATCCGCATCCCTTATCGGTGGCGGTCCCGTCAGGATGTGATCGCGGTTGTACCGCTCGAGGGGCTCATCGTGCCCGGCGAGAGCCAGGATTTGCCCGTGGCGCTCCCGTTCGCTGGACGGCGCATGGCGGGCTCCGCCACAATCGCGCGGGCATTCCGGGCGGTCGAGCGATCTCCGCGGGTGCGGGCGGTGGTGTTCTACGTGAACTCCCGGGGAGGTTCAGCGTTGGCCTCAGACCTCATCTGGCGTGAGGTGGAGCGGGTGAAGCGCGTCAAACCGGTCGTGGTCTTTATGGGGGATGTCGCGGGATCCGGCGGGTACTACGTCTCCTGCGGCGCCAGCCGGGTCGTTGCCCAGTCCGCCACCGTCACGGGATCGATCGGCGTGGTGAGCGGGAAGTTTGTCCTGGGCGACCTCTTTGAGCGCTACGGGCTGCACCGCGAGATCCTCGCCCGCGGGGCGACGGCGACCATCGGCTCCGGGTTTGTCCGGTTCACCGAGGCGGAGTGGGAACGCGTGCGTAAGGAGATGCAGGATGTCTACCACCGCTTCACCCACAGGGTGGCGGAGGGGCGACGGAGAGATGCGGCGGCGGTCGAGGCGATCGCACGTGGACGGGTGTGGACCGGGCAGCAGGCGCTGGCGCACGGACTGGTCGACGAACTGGGGGATTTCGCTCTAGCGGTGCGGCGGGCCAGAGAACTCGCCGGCATCCCAGAAGGCCGGGAGGTCAACATCGTCACCGTCCGCCCCCCGCGGACGGCAGCGATCCCGGCGTTCCCTGCGGCCCTGGATGAGACGCTGGCTGCGCTTCACCAGGTGCGCGCTCTGGCCGAGGAACGTGTTCTCCTCCTGATGCCGGCGGTCTGATGCCGGTCGCGCCGACACTCAGGGTGCAGGTCCTGCGCAGTGGAAGCGCAGGCAATGCGATCCTGGTCGAAGCCGCGGGGACCCGTCTGCTCGTTGATGCCGGGGTGCCGCTCGAGGTGATCGCGCGCGCGCTGGCCCCGCTGCACCTGACGGTGGGAGACCTGACGGCAATCCTCCTGACCCACGAGCACGATGACCACGCCAGGAGCGCCGGAGCGCTGAGCCGCGCAACTGGAATCTCCGTGCTGGCGAATGAACCCACGCTCGCCCACGCCGCCGCGTTCCTGGGTGGCGCGCGGACCGAGCGATTCACGACGGGTGCGCCATTTGCAGTCGGGGCGTTCGAGGTGGAGGCGTTCCCCATCCCCCACGATGCGGCCGAGCCCGTGGGCTTCGCCATGCAGGTCGACGGGGTCCGGGTGGTTGCCGCCTACGATCTCGGCGATGCGGACGGCCCGCTCCGCGAGCGGCTGCCCGCTGCGGATCTCATTCTGCTGGAGGCGAATTACGATCCACGGCTGCTGGGTGTTGGCGGATACCCCTGGTTTCTGAAGAACCGTATCATCAGCACCATCGGCCACCTCAGTAACGACGGGGCGGCGAAGGCGGTCGTCTGGGCCGCTCGTGGCCGCAGAACACAGACCGTCTTCCTGATCCATCTCAGTGAGGTGAATAACCTGCCCTCCCTGGCGCGGGACACGGTGCGGTCGGCACTGGAGCAGGAGGGGATCGCCACGACCCGGGTCGAGGCGGTGCGTCCCAACACCAGCGGCCCGGTGTGGGAAGCCGGCGCGGTGCCGAGAGCCGGGCCGGAGGATGCGCGCGCTTCCTGAGGCGTTCTTCCGCAATAGCGAGACGGCGTCGCTGCGGCGGGCGGCCGTCAGATGCCTGGAGGCTGCGCTCGGCGCGGCCGATGCCTATCGGGCGATCCATCGGTCGGTCCAGCGGCAGGGAAACGTCATCACGATCGGCGGCCAGGCGTATCCCCTCGACCAGGCGGGCGCCGCTTATATCGTCGGCGCGGGGAAGGCGGCGGCGCCGATGGCGGCCGCGCTGGAGGAGATCCTCGGCGACCGGCTGACCGATGGAGTCGTGAGCGTCAAGTACGGCCACCGTGTCCCGACGGCGCGGGTGCGGGTCCTGGAGGCGGGCCATCCCCTGCCGGACGCCGCGTCCATCGCGGCAGCGGAAGCGGTCGTCGCCCTGGCCCGGCGCGCGGGGGAAGGTGATCTGGTCTTCATCCTCCTCTCCGGGGGCGGCTCGGCCCTGCTGACCTCGCCCGCAGACGGCGTCACCCTGGAGGCGAAACTCGCCGTCACCCGCATGCTCCTGGATGCGGGGGCTCCCATCGGGGACCTCAACACCGTCCGCAAGCACCTCTCCAGGATCAAGGGGGGCTGGCTGGCCCGTCACATCGCTCCCGCCAGATCGGTCACCCTGGCGCTGTCTGATGTGCTCGGCAACCCGCTCGACCTCATCGCCTCCGGTCCGACGGTGCCCGATCTCACCACCTTCGAGGATGCCCTCGCCGTGCTGCGCTGGGGAGAGGTCCTTGATGGTGTCCCGCAGGCTGTGGCGGATCATCTTCGGGCGGGCGCGGCGGGCCTGGTGGCGGAGACGCCGAAGCCGGGAGACCCCATCTTCCGGCACGCGCGGACGATCATCGTGGGGGATCTGTCGCAGGCGCTGCGGGCGGCGGAGGAGGCCGCACGGGGAGAGGGCTTTACCACTGCGGTGCTGTCCACGGCGGTCGAGGGGGAGGCGCGGGAGGTAGGCGCCGCGCTCGGGCGGCGAGCCCGTGCGGCGCACGAGGGGCGATACGGTCCCCTGCCCGTCTGTCTTCTTCAAGGAGGAGAGCCCACGGTCACGGTGCGCGGTGGGGGCAAGGGGGGACGCAACCAGGAGGT
>JANONS010000021.1:0-3422 GCA_031420915.1 Armatimonadota bacterium | reverse complement strand
ACGACACGCGGGGATGGGGCCCGCCATTTGTGGGGGGCGAAAGCGCCTACTTCCTGAGCGTCAACCGCAACAAGGAGAGCCTGACTCTCAACCTGAAGGACGAGCGCGGCAAGGAGGTGCTGCATCGGTTGCTTGCCCGAGCCGATGTGCTGGTCGAGAACTTCCGGCCGGGCATTATGGACGGCCTGGGCTTTGGGTATGCCGCGGTCCACGCGCGGTATCCCCGGGTGGTCTACGCTTCGATCTCCGGGTTCGGGCAGGACGGGCCGCTGCGCGAGCGCGCAGCCTATGATCTGATCCTGCAGGGGATGGGCGGGCTGATGGGGATCACCGGGGAGGAGGGGGGGCCGCCGGTGAAGGTGGGGGTGGCGATCACGGACATCTGCGCCGGCATGTTCGCGGCCTTCGGCATCCTGGCGGCGCTCCGGGTCCGAGATCGCACGGGGACGGGGCAGTGGGTGGACGCCGCGCTGCTGGATGGCCAGGTCGCGTGGCTCACCTACCAGGCCGGGGCCTACTTTGCGACGGGGGAGAATCCCCGACGCATGGGCAGCGCGCACCCCGCGATCGTCCCCTACCAGGCGTTCCGCACGGTGGACGGCTACCTGAACGTCGCGGTGGGCAGCGAGGCGATCTGGGAGCGGTTCTGCACCGCGCTCGGCCGAGCGGATCTGGCTGCGGACCCGCGCTTCCGCACGAACCCCGACCGGGTGACGAACCGGGAGGCGCTGGTGGAGATGCTTCAGGCGATGTTCGTGGAGCGGCCCACCGCGGACTGGCGCGGGACGCTGGATGTGGCCGGGGTGCCCAACGGCCCCATCTACCTCTTCAGTGACCTGCTGCATGATCCTCAGGTGCAGGCGCGGCAGATGGTGGTCGAGGTCGAGCATCCCACCGCGGGGCGGATCCTGCAGACCGGGGTGCCGGTGAAGCTCTCGGAGACGCCTGGGAGCATCACCAAGCCGCCACCCCGTCTGGGGGAGCACACCGACGCGATCCTCAGCGAACTGGGTTACGATGCCGCGACGGCCGCCGCCCTCCGCCGCGACGGCGTTGTCTAGATGGCAGCCACCGCCTGCCCCCGCTGCGGCGCCGCGTTCTCCGAGGAGGACCGGCGCAAGCATCTGCACGTCTGCCCGCACTGCGACGCCCACCTGACCATGCCCGCGCGGGAACGGATCGCCATGCTCGTCGATCCCGGCACCTTCCACGAACTGGACCGGGGGCTGGTCTCCGTCGATCCGCTGGCCTTCACCGACCAGCGCTCCTATCGAGAGCGGCTGCTGGAGGCCCGCCGGCGCACCGGCCTGCGGGAGGCGGTCGTGATCGGGCGGGCGCGGATGGACGGGCTGCCGGTGATGCTGGTCGTGTTCGAATTTGACTTCATGGGGGGAACGATGGGGTCCGTGGTCGGCGAGAAGATCGCCAACGCCTTCGACCATGCCACTCGTCACCGCCTGCCGCTGGTCAGCGTGACCGCGACCGGCGGCGCACGGATGCAGGAGGGGATGCTCTCGCTGATGCAGATGGCCAAGACCGCCGCGGCGCAGGCGCGCCACGACCGCGCCGGCCTCCCCTACATCTCGATCCTGGGCCACCCGACGTTCGGCGGCGTGGCCGCCTCTTTCGCCGCGTTGGGAGATGTGCTCATCGCCGAGCCGGGGGCGCTGATTGGGTTCGTCGGCCCGCGGGTCATTGAATCGACGATTGGGGAGCATCTGCCGGAGGATTCGCACCGCGCGGAGACGCTCTTTGCCTCGGGCCTTCTGGATCTGCTCGTCGAGCGGCCTCGTCTGCGGGAGACCGTCGCCTTTCTAGTGGGTCACCTCAGCCGCGGAGCCCCCCGCCACCTCGAGCGGACATCCCCGCCGCGCACGCGAGGACCGAGATCCAGACGGCGGGGGGCGCGGGAGGAGGCTGTGCCCTGGGAGGAGGTGCAGCTGGCCCGCCATCCGCAGCGGCCGACCACCCTGGACTACATCGAACGATTACTCACGCGCTTCGTCGAACTCCATGGCGACCGGGAGGATGGCGACGACCCCGCGATCGTGGGTGGAGTGGGAGAGTTCGCGGGCCAGACGGTGATGATGATCGGGCACGAGCGCGGGCGGACCCCCGAAGACCGCGCCCGGCGCAAGAATGGGATGGCTTACCCGCAGGGGTATCGGAAGGCGCTGCGCCTGGCGCACCTGGCGGCGAAATTCACGCTACCGCTTATCACCTTCGTGGACACCCCCGGCGCCTATCCAGGTTTTGAGGCGGAACGCCATGGGATCTGGCAGGCGCTGGCCCGAAACCTGCAGGCGATGGCAGTTCTCCCCACGCCTATCGCCGCCGTGGTCATCGGGGAGGGCGGCAGCGGCGGCGCCCTCTCCCTGGGCGTGGCCGATCGTGTCCTCATGCTCGAGCACGCGATCTTTTCCGTCATCTCCCCCGAGGGCGCAGCGGCCATCCTCTACCGGGACGCCGGGAGGGCGGCGGAGGTAGCGGGCGCGTTGAAACTCACCGCAGGGGACCTCCTGCGCCTGGGCGTGATCGACAGTGTCGTGCCCGAGCCGCCCGGCGGCGCCCACACCGATCCGGACGCGATGGCCGCCACCCTGCGCCAACATCTCGTCACGGTGCTGCAGTCTCTTCGGAAGCTCGCGCCCGCAAAACTGCTGCGCGCCCGCCAGCGCAAGTACCGCCATGTCGGTCGCGTGGGCGTGTACTGGCGCGAGGTGGTCAGGACGGAGATGCAGGATCTCCTGGAAGCGCTAGAGACGCGGCTGTTGCGCCGTGCCCACGAACACCCCGGGGGAGGGAGCGACCCTCCAGCATCGGCACAATGAAAACGCCCGAACGGTCCTCCCTCAACCTCTTTGCTCTTCGACCAGGTTAAGAAACCGTCGAGGCGTGACGACGGGAATTCCGCGGAAGGCCCCCAAGCGGAGGAGGTGCCGGTCGCCGGAGATGATCACCTCTGCCTTCCCCGCTACGGCCGCTTCCAGAATCCGGTTATCGTCAGGATCATCGGCAATGAGCTCGATGGACTCTCGAGGTTCAACAACGATGCCCACCCGCCGGAGCAGCGTTTCCGCGGTATAGACAGCCTGATCCGTGAAGCGGAACTTCTCCCGCAGGACTCTGCGAAATTCCTCAAAGATCGCTGGCGAAAGAATCAGGCGTACCGATGTCTGCGCGGCCAGGCGCACGATGGCTTCTGGGGGTCCTCCAAAGACGATCGCCGAGACGAGGACGTTCGTATCCAGGACGACTTGCATCTATCGGCTCGAGCGCTTCTTGGACCGGACCTCCCGGATCAGACGATTGACATCCCCGGGGCGGATGCCGAGCGCTTTCGCCTGCTGTCTCCCGTAGGCCCGGAGTGCTCTCCATCTGTCCCACCACTCAAGGTAGGCCAGGGTGGCGGCGCGGATGAC
>JANONS010000020.1:0-5610 GCA_031420915.1 Armatimonadota bacterium | reverse complement strand
CGGGTTGGCTTTGGCTGCAGCCTCGTCCAGCGCGTGCTGGGGGGTCAACTTCCCCTGGATCGCCTGCTCCCCCGGGTCCTGGTTGTTGTTCGGTTTCTCCTGCCACTCCATCTTGCTGGGATCAGTCTGGGCGACGGCCAGCGACTCCAGGTTCGAGAGCAGGAGAGGATTCTGCTTCTGGTAGACGCTCTGGAGCGTCTTGCTCGCCGATCGACGCACCGGGAGGTAATCGGTCTGCAGGGCCCAGCGCAACGTGCCGAGCGTGCCGGTGAGGTATTTGATGTACTTCCAGGCGGCCTCCTGCTGCTCAGGGGTCGCCTTCGCGGTGATCGCTACGTCGGTTCCGGACAGCAGGGTCGTCTTCACCTTTTTGTATGGAAGAAGAGCCACGCCCATCACGAACCTCCCGGCGACCGCGGCTTTCGAGAAGGCGATCCCGGGGCTCGTCGCAATGTGCATCGCGGTCCTCCCAGCGCCGAAGTCAGCGTCGGCGAAGCCCGGCAGGACATAGGCCACTTTGTGCTTTTGGACGAGATCGACGAGGAACTGGAGCGCCTCGACGCCGGCCTGGCTATTGAAGTCCACGACTCTCCCGTAGGTCTTCATGTACCGCCCGCCATTGCCGAAGAACATGACGGTGAAATACTCCACCGTGGTCCTGACGGTGAACCCGTATCGAACCGTGCGTCCGCCCTCCTCGACTGTTAGCGCCCTCGCGACCTGGAGGAGATCGTCCCACGTTTCCGGGACCTTCAGGTTGCGACTCCGCAGCAGGTCCGCATTGTAGAAGAGCAGATACACGCTCTTATTGAATGGCATCGTCCACATCACGCCTTTGAAGGTGTTTGCGCGCAGGAGGACAGGGAAGAAGTCATCCAGGTCAGCCTTGGAAAGACCTCCCGGCCCCTTGACGAACTTTTCTATCGGCACGATGGCCTTCGCCTGGATGAGTTGATCGGTCCAGTTGGGGAAGACCTGCGTGATCACCGGCGGGTTGCCGGCCGCCACCGCCGCGATCAGTTTCTGGTTCAGGACGCCGTAGGAGCCCTGGTACTGGGCGTTCACCACGATCCCGGGGTTGAGCTTGTTGAAGCTGGCGGTCAGTTCGTTCACGGCAGGCTGCAGCACCCCGCTCATCCCGTGCCAGAAGTTGATCGTCACCGGGCCCTGTGCCCCGGCTGGCACGATCAGTACGGCCGCCAGCAGCGCCGCTGCCACTACGATCCGAATGTGCCCCCACCATCCGCCCCGCATGCGTATGCCTCCTTTTGTCCCTTGCTGTGCTCGAGTCTCTACTTCGACCCCTCCCGGAGGGACCCCTCTGCTCACGGTCACCTCCGGCCGCGCTTCACAGCGCCCTTGAGATCCACTCTCCGACCAGGTAACCGATCCCCGCAATCCCCAGGCCGACGATGAACATGTCCACGCCGCTGCGAAAGGCGCCCCGCCCCGTGAAGATGGACCGCGCGGCGCCCACCCCGAAATGGGCGAGCATGCTGATGATAAAGGCGGTCGCGACGGCAGCCGTGCCGCGGAGCAGGAGGAAGGGTAGCACGGGAATGAACGCGCCCACCGCGGTGGACAGACCCGTGATCCACCCCTCGCGCAGCGGCGACATGGCCGCTGCGCTGATCCCGAGTTCCAGTTGGGTCTTCTCCCGCAACGCCCGGTCGGGCTGGCGCATGATCTCCCGCGCCGTTTCGCGCGCCGCGTCGGTCGCCAGCCCTCTCATCTGGTAAAGGAGCGCCAGCTCCTCCTCCTCCAGGTCCGGCATCAATCGCAGTTCTTCCTCTTCCACCGCGATCTCGTGCGCGTAGACCTCCCGCTCGCTCTTTGCCGCGAGAAAGCCACTGCTCCCCATGGAGAGGGCATCCGCGATGAGCCCGGCGACCCCGGAGACCAGGAGGATATGGTGCGGGAGGCTCGCCCCGAGCACTCCCATGACCAGACCGAAGTTGGCGGTCAGCCCATCGTTGAAGCCGTACACCGCATTCCGCAGGAAACCGCCGGACGCGGTCCGGTGCCAGGGCTCTCCTGAGACCCCGAGCAATTCCCCAAGCCGCCCGGCGTGCTCCGCGGATTCCTTGGCCAGTTCCAGGGCGACCGCCGACGCCTTCGCGTGTCCGTAGTCGCGAGCCGCGCGCAGGTACCCCTTCATCTCCCGCCCTTCCTCCGCAAGGAGGATGGCGATGAGGAGCTTCCACCCGTAGAGCCTGCCGATCAGCGCCAGCAGCCGGGCGCGCGCGCTCGGGCGGGGGAGTGGCATCGCCACGCCCTCATCCCGCAGGACGTCCGCCCATCTGGCGACGTGCCGGTCCTCGACCGCCGCCAGATCCTCGAAGATCCGGACCCGGTAGGGATCTGCTTCGGCCGCGGCGATCCGCCGGTAGAGGTAGGCGGCGTCTGCTTCGTCCTGCCAGTGCTGGCGCCAGAGGCCTACCTGATGCTTCCCCGCAGGCGTCACCTGCACAGCCATGGCCTTCTCCTCACAAACGGCTCGTGACGCATCCCACCATATTATGACCTAGCCCCCTCTCTACTTGCAGGGGGGCAGTCGCCCCGCCCCGAAGGCTCACCCACTCCAAGAGACGCAGGGACAAGGGGGAGTTGCGATGCCGGTGTACGTGCAGCTCGTCAACTGGACGGAGCGGGGAGCGGCCGCCGCAAAACAGACTGTCCAGCGCGCCAGGCGAGTCGAGTCACAGGCCAAGAAATTGAAGATCCGCGTTCGTGAGATCATCTGGACCATGGGGCGCTACGACGCCGTGGCAATCTTCGAGGCACCCAACGATGAGGCGGCCACCCGCTTCGCGCTGTGGGTCAGCACCCAGGGTGCGGTCAGGACGGAGACGCTGCGGGGCTACACGGCGGGGGAATTCGCCAAAATCGTGGCCGGTCTCTAGGCCTTCGCCGCGCGGGTTTGCGTGCGCCTGACGGGTTGGTTGCCTGCGCCCGGCCGGCGTTGCGCCCGCATCCTCACCGGCTACAATGAGGGGGCGCCGCGGAGGGGTGTCCGGAACCCGGTAACGGAGCGGTCTCGAAAACCGCCGGGGCGCAAGCCCCTTGTGGGTTCAACTCCCACCCCCTCCGCCATGAGCTGTCCCTGCGCCTGCGAGACTCCCCCTACCGACAACCAGCAATAGACCATTGCCCGATGGGTCGCGCAGGGTAATGGCGTCCCCGCTCTCATCAAACACGATGTCCGATTCCCGCAGGCGCCCGATGACGTGTTGCAGTTCCCCCTGATCCGGCAGAACGATGGTGAAATCGCGCAGTCCCACGGCCTCAGGCGGAGGTGGCGGCGCGCCAACCCCTGCCCAGGTATTCAGGCCAATGTGGTGATGGTACCCGCCAGCGGAAAGAAACGTGGCACTTCCCCCGTAGCGCAGCACCAGGTCGAAGCCAATCGCGCCGCGGTAGAAGCCCTCCGCCTGACGCAGATCCGCCACGTGCAGATGGATGTGACCGATGCGAGTCTGTGGGGATAAGCCGTCCCAGGGCCGCGCATCCCGCTCCAGTTCCCCCAGCAGATCCTCCAGGTCCAGCGGCTCGGTCGCCATCTGCAGCAGGCCGTTGATGCGCGGCCATGCGCTGCGCGGCCGGTCCGCGTAGATTTCAATGCCGTTGCCGTCGGGATCGGCCAAGTAGAGGGCTTCGCTGACGAGGTGCTCCGACGCCCCCTGCAACTGGTAGCGCGCCTCGACCAGACGCCGCAACGAGCGGGCCAGGTCCAAGCGAGTCGGAACCAGAATGGCAAAGTGGTATAGTCCTGTGGCGCGGGCCGGCCTGGGCCGGGCGCCGGGTAACTCGGAAAGCGCGAGCAGAGGTGTCGCCCCATCCGCCGTCAGGAGGGCGGTCTCACCCTCGCGCCGGAGGAGCCCGAGGCCGATGACATCACGGTAGAAGGCCGCAGACCGGTCCAGGTTGGAGATGGTCAGGTGCACCGGCCCCAGACTTGTTTCAGGGTGAATTGACCCTGGCTGCGTCATGCGACAACCTGTGTTATGCGGCGACAGCGGCGGGCGCCACCGCCTGCACGTCCAGCGTGAATCGCACCTCCTCGCCGACCAGCAGCGCACCCAAATCCAGGATCTGATTCCAGGTGAGGCCCCACTCCTTGCGCTTGAGTTTGCCGCTCGCGCTGGCGCCGGCCCGGAGGTTGCCCCAGGGGTCGGTCATGGGCTTGCTGGCCTCGAACTCGAAGGTCACCGGGCGAGTCTGCCCCCTGATGGTGAGCTCACCCTTGGCCAGGTAGCGGTCGCCGCCGAGCGGATCAACCGCCGTGCTCCGGAAGATGAGGGTCGGGTGATTCCCGGCATCCAGGAAGTCGGGGGATCGCAGGTGGTCGTCACGCTGCGGTTCGGCAGTGTCGATGCTGCCGGCGTCTATCAGCGTCTCGATGGACTTCAGCGTGCCGTCGTCGATCTCGAGGGTCCCGCTGACCTTCTTGAACCGGCCACGGACCGTGGCGATACCCAGGTGCTTGACGGCGAACTCCACGCTGGTGTGACTAGGATCGATCTTCCATTGCATGTCTCTCATCCTCCTCGAAGTGCACGTCCGACGTGCACATATTTGCCTACCATTCGGTAGAGACTTACCTTTCGTAGGCCATGCTACCGTAGGCCCTTCCTCTTGTCAAGCCACTTCCTTTTTGTTAGAATCTTCCAGTGGAGCCGCGACCGTCGGAGACACACCGGTGAGGAACAACCGTACAGCCGAGATTGAGCACATCTGCCCACGCTACCACAAGGCGATTGAGCTCGTGGGGAAGCGCTGGACGGGTGCGGTCGTCCGGACGCTGATGGACGGCCCGCGGCGGTTCTCCCAGATCCTCGAGATGGTCCCTGGCCTCCACGACCGGCTGCTCTCCGAGCGTCTCAAAGAACTCGAGGCCGAGAACATCGTGAAACGCCGGGTCTACCCGGAGACCCCTGTCCGCATCGAGTATGAACTGACGGACAAGGGGCGCGATCTGGAGCGCGTGGTCACCGAAGTGAAGCGCTGGGCGGATCACTGGCTGCCTGTGCGCGCGCGCGCCGCGGCAGGCCGGCGCTAGATTCACAACCTGTAGGAGGAGAGGGCAGGCACCTGATGCGCCCGGCTTCTCCTGCGATTTTCCCCAGGAAAGACAGGCGCAGGCGAGAAGAGTTGATCAGGAGGCAGCAGCACGTGGCTAAGAGAGGGCTCCAAAGGCCCGAGGTGACAACCGAGGATCCCCTCGAGACTGAGGCGATCGCGCCGGACCAGGAGGGCGAAGAGCCTCAGGTCGACGGCGGCGCCATCGATGACCCGGTCCGGCTGTACCTGCGGGAGATCGGCAGCGTGCCGCTCCTCACCCGGGAGCAGGAGGTCGAGCTGGCCCGGCGCGTGGAGCAGGACGATGAAGAGGCGAAGCGCCATCTCATCCAGGCGAACCTGCGGCTCGTGGTCTCCATCGCCAAGAGGTATGGGGGCCGCGGCCTGGACTTCCTGGATCTGATTCAGGAGGGCAACCGCGGTCTCATCCGGGCAGTGGAGAAGTTCGACTGGCGGAAGGGCTTCAAGCTCAGCACCTACGCGACCTGGTGGATCCGCCAGGCCATCACTAGGGCGATCGCGGATCAGGCG
>JANONS010000019.1:0-3055 GCA_031420915.1 Armatimonadota bacterium | reverse complement strand
CAGTCGCCTCTTTCGGTCTGCTGCCGGTGCTTGTCGGGTGTATGGTTTGGCGTTACGCGTGTGCCGCGCTTGCGGCGGGGCCGGCCCTGGGAAGCCTGGCGATGTGGCGGCTACGCCATCGTCCGGAGGCCGCTCGCCTGGCGGGCGGGATGAGGTAAAGTAGACGTGGGGGGACGAGCGAAGGGGATCACCATGTCCGATCTGCCGGGCGGCACAGTTACGTTCGTTTTCACGGACATCGAAGGGTCCACCGCGCTGCTCCAGCACCTGGGAGATGTCCGCTTCAGCGAAGTCCTCACGGAGCACGGGCGACTGATCCGATCGGCCTTCCAGAAGGGAGGCGGCCAGGAGCTCGATACCCAGGGCGACTCCTTTCTGGTCGCCTTTCCTCGCGCCAGGGACGCCCTGGCGGCGAGTGTGGAGGTGCAACGAGGGATCAATACCTCCCCCTGGCCTGGGGGCGTGTCCCTGCGTGTACGGATGGGGCTGCACACAGGTGAACCCCTCCATGTTGCCGACCGGTACGTCGGTTTAGATGTCCACCGCGCCGCCCGCATCTGCTCCGCCGCACATGGGGGGCAGGTTCTTCTCTCCCAGACAGCCCGCGACCTCGTCGAGCACGACCTGCCGCCGGGCGTGAGCCTGCGCGATCTCGGCGAGCATCGCCTGAAGGACCTGCAGCGTCCGGAGCGGATCTTCCAACTGCTGCACGCCGAACTGCCCGTGGACTTTCCACCCCTGAGGTCGCTGGACGTCCTCCCCAACAACCTGCCCATCCATCTGACCAGCTTCGTCGGCCGCAACCGCGAGACCGCAGAGGTGAAGCGGCTGCTGCCGACCTCCCGCCTGCTGACGATCACAGGCGTGGGTGGCTGCGGCAAGACGCGCCTGGCCCTCCAGGTGGCCGCGGACCTGCTGGACGAGTTTCCAGACGGCGTTTGGCTGGTAGAGTTGGGGACCCTCTCAGATCCCGAGCTTGTCGCCCAGAGGGTGGCCTCGGCGATGAGCGTACGCGAGGAGGCGGGTCGACCCGTCCTGGCCACCCTCGCCGACCACCTCAGGCAGAAGCAGCTCCTGCTCCTCGTGGACAACTGTGAACACCTGGTCGGGGCCTGTGCGCACCTGGTAGAGACCCTTTTGAAGGCCTGTCCGCGGCTGCACGTCCTGTGCACCAGCCGAGAAGCCCTGGGCGTGCCGGGAGAAATCGCCTGGCATCTTGCATCCCTCACGCTGCCCGACCCCCGCGGCGCAGCCCGCCCCGAAAGCCTCATGCAGTGCGATGGGACCCGGCTGTTTATCGAGCGAGCCGTGGTTGCCTCGCGGGCCTTCAACGTGACGGACCAGAATGCGTCATGGCTGGCAGATATCTGCCGTCGGTTGGACGGCATCCCCCTCGCCATCGAACTGGCAGCGGCCCGGACGACGGTCTTGACGGTCCAACAGATTGCCGTGCGCCTGGACGACTGCTTCCGCCTGCTGACGGGGGGTGGCCGCACCGTCCTGCCTCGCCATCAGACGTTACTGGCGGCGATGGACTGGAGCTATGGCTTGCTGTCCGAGCAAGAGCGGGCCCTGCTGCGCCGGCTGTCGGTGTTTGCCGGCGGATGGACGCTGGAAGCGGCGGAGGGGGTCTGCGCCTGGGAGGGCATCGAAACGCACGAAGTCCTGGACCTCCTCACACATCTCGTGGCGAAGTCGCTCGTGGCGATGGAAGAGCGGGATGGCGAAGCCCGCTACCACCTGGTAGAGACGGTGCGACAGTATTGCCGGGACAAGCTCCGGGAGTCCGGGGAGGCGGGCGTGTACGAGCGGCATCGGAACTGGTTCCTCCAGCTGGTGGAGCGGGCGAAACCGGAGCTTCAAGGCCCGGATCAGCGGCACTGGCTGAACCGGCTGGAGCAGGAGCACGACAACCTGCGGGCAGCGCTGCAATGGAGCCAGATGGAACCCGGGAGCGGCGAGGCAGGGCTAACGCTGGTGGCCGGGCTGTGGCGGTTTTGGGAGGTACACGGCTACCTCATCGAGGGACGGGGATGGCTAGAGCGGATGCTGCAACGCACCGGCGGCCAGGTATCCGACTTGCGTGCCAGCGCACTCAGCGGCGCCGGCATCCTGGCGTACAGGCAGGGTGATTATGTCTCTGCAGCCGGATTCTACGAGGAAAGCCTCGCCGTGTACCGCCAGCTGGGAAATGGGCGAGGCATCGCCTTTGCGCTCGCCAACCTGGGCAGCGTGGCCAGCCAGCAGGGAGATCACGCACGAACGCGGTCGCTCTATGAGGAGTCCCTGGCCGCCGTGCGAGACTCTGGCGATCAGCGCGACGTGGCCTTCGCGCTCATCAACGTCGCAGGTGCGACCGAGCAGCTCGGGGACTACGCGCGGGCGCGCGCACTCTATGAGGAGAGCGTGGCCACGTTTGAGGCCCTCAGAGACAAGTGGGGCATGGCCCACGCGCTGAACAATCTCGGGCTGATGGCCTGCCGTCAACGTGATCTCGCGTCCGCCCGGTCGCTGCATGAGCGGGCCCTGGCCCTGCAGCGCGAGCTGAGTGATGGGCGGGGCGTCGCCCGCACGCTTCACAACCTGGCCGATGTGGCGATGCAGCAGGGTGAGTCCGCTTGGGCGAAGTCCCTCTGTACGGAGAGCCTGGCGATCAGGAGGGAGCTGGGTGACAGATCAGGGATCGCGGCGACATTGGAGAGGCTGGCGCGGGTTGCGGCGACCGCTGGAGATCCCGAGCGGGCCGCGAGGCTGCTGGGCGCGGCGGAGGCGCTGCGCGCGGCCATCGGCGCCCCCCTGCCTGCATCCGGCCGGGCGGATTATGACCATACCGTGGCAGTCGTCCAGGCAGGCTTAGGAGACGAAGAGTTCGCGGATGCAAGGGTCAAGGGGAGAGCAATGGAACTCGAGGAAGCCATCAGGTATGCGTTAGAAGAGCCGCGTACCTGATGATACGGTCAGACCGGCGCCTTACGAACCCTCTTTGACCTCGAAGATCTCATCGGCCACAAGGCCGTGAGCCTCTCTATGAACGGCTTCCGCCGCTTCCGGGCTG
>JANONS010000018.1:0-19133 GCA_031420915.1 Armatimonadota bacterium | reverse complement strand
CGAATGGTATAATCTGACGACAAATGTCCCCGTGGCTGCGCCGGCCGAAGTATGGCACCATGCAGCGGAGAGAGATGCCCGCGGGTTTGTGGGCAAAATGTCCCCGCTGCAAGAACCTCATCTATCAGAAAGAGCTCGAACGCAATCTGCAGGTCTGCCCCAAATGCAGCTACCATCACCGCCTGTCGTCCACGGAGCGCATCGCCATCACCCTGGATGAGGGGAGTTTCACCGAGTTTGACGCCAGCTTGACGTCGGTCGATCCCCTCGGGTTTGCCGGCTACCCTGAAAAATTGGATGAAGCCCGGAGGAAGACGGG
The DNA here is from genome assembly GCA_031420915.1 of Armatimonadota bacterium. Classification (GTDB taxonomy): domain Bacteria; phylum Sysuimicrobiota; class Sysuimicrobiia; order Sysuimicrobiales; family Humicultoraceae; genus JANONS01. The sequence continues at coordinate 18,814 of JANONS010000018.1, read as the reverse complement.
CCGCCCGGAGGCCGCGATTGCGGGTGCCGGCACCATCGATGGTTTCCGGACGGTGGTGACGGCCCTCGACTTCTTCTTCATGGGAGGGTCGATGGGCTCGGTCGTCGGCGAGAAGGTTGCGCGCGCGACGGAGCGCGCCGTGGAAGAACGTCTCCCCCTGATCACCTTCTCCGCGTCGGGCGGCGCGCGCATGCAGGAGGGGGCACTGTCGCTGATGCAACTGGCCAAAACCAGCGCGGCGGTGGCCCGCCTCCACGCCGAGCGCCTCCCCTACATCTCCGTCATGTGCGATCCGACTACCGGCGGGGTCACCGCCTCCTTCGCCTCTTTGGGGGATGTGATCCTGGCGGAGCCCGGAGCGCTCATCGGCTTCGCCGGGCGCCGGGTCATTGAGCAGACGATCGGGCGCAGACTCCCCGACAGGTTCCAAACCGCCGAGTTCTGTCTGGAGCACGGGCTGATCGACATGATCGTCCCGCGCGAGCAGCTCCGCACTCGTCTGGCTCAGCTGCTCCAGTTCTTCGGCGCACGCCGCGCCGCGCTCGCACCCACCGGCTGAGCCGATGGCCTCCGATCCTCTGACAACACGCCCAGAGCAGAGCGACGGAGAGCGCGCGCCCCTGACGGGGCCGGCATTCTCCCCGTGGGAGATCGTCCAGTTAGCGCGCCACCCGCAGCGGCCGAAGGCGCCGGACTTCATCTGGCGCCTGGTGCGCGACTTCACCGAACTCCACGGCGACCGCCTCTTCCGGGACGACCCCGCCCTGCTGGCCGGGATCGGCTGGTTCGAGGGCGAGCCCGTGGCCGCGATCTGCCCGTACAAGGGGCGCGACACAAAGGAGAACCTGGCGCACAACTTCGGGATGCCCAACCCCGAGGGCTACCGCAAGGCGCTCCGCGTGATGAAACTGGCGGAGAAGTTCGGTCACCCCGTGCTCTCATTCGTGGACACGCCCGCCGCCTTCCCCGGCGACGAGGCCGAGGAACGGGGACAGGCCCAGGCCATCGCGCAGAACATCGCGGAGATGAGCACGCTTCGGGTCCCCATCCTGGTGGTCATCACGGGAGAAGGCGGCAGCGGCGGCGCGCTGGCGATGGGCGTAGGGGATGTGGTCCTGATGCTACAATATGCGATCTACACGGTGATTCCGCCTGAGGGGGGCGCCGCGATCCTCTGGCGCGATGCCTCCCGCGCACAGGAGGCGGCGGAGGCGCTCCGGCTGACGGCTCATGATCTCCGGGGGCTCGGGATCATTGACGAGATCATCCCGGAACCGGACGGCGGTGCCCATCAGGACCCCGATGCGGCGACGGCCGCGGTGCGCGAGGCGCTGGCGCGCCACCTGCGCGCGCTGCGGGCCACCCCCGTCGAGACGCTCCTGGAACGGCGGTATGAGAAGTACCGGCGGATGGGGCGGCAGGTGGAGAGCCCGGCCCGCACGAAAGGCACCGCGCCGGCGACCTGACGCCCGGCCGAAAGGTGGACCCGTCCGAGATGGAGTCGGAGAAGATCGACCTTGAGCAGGTCCGCGCGCTGGTGAAGATCGCCAGCGAGGCGGACATAACTGAACTGAGCGTGGAGTCTCCCACCCTCAAGGTGTCGATCAAGAAGGCCCCCGCCGGACGGCTGGAGGTGCACGCGGTCTCCAATCCGGCGAGAACCCCGGCCGCGCCGCACGCTCCGACAGGTCGAACCGCAGCGGCCAGGGCGGAGGTCTTCGTCCCCGACCACCTGGAGACGATCACGGCGCCGATGGTAGGCACGTTCTACCGCGCGGCCTCGCCCGACGCCCCAGCGTTGGTGCAGGAAGGGGATAAGGTCGAGGCGGGACAGACCGTCTGCATCATCGAAGCGATGAAACTCTTCAATGAAATCCAAAGCGAGGTGAACGGACGAGTGACGAAGGTGCTGGTGGAGAATGGCGCCCCCGTCGAATACGGCCAGCCGCTCTTCCTGATCGACCCCCACACGTCGTAGCCTCACCATGTTCCAAAAGGTTCTCATAGCCAACCGCGGCGAGATCGCCGTGCGGATCATTCGCGCATGCCACGATCTGGGGATCCGCACCGTCGCGGTCTACTCGGAAGCCGACCGGGACTCCCTCCACGTCAAGCTGGCCGATGAGGCCTTCTGCATCGGCCCGCCGGCGGCGGCGGACTCCTACCTCAACCTGCCGAACATCATGAGCACCGCCGAACTCCTCGGCGTGGACGCCATCCACCCCGGCTACGGGTTCCTCGCTGAGAACGCCCACTTCGCGGAAATCTGCGCGGATGTGAAGATCGCGTTCATTGGTCCGACCGCGGCCGCGATCCAGAAGATGGGGAACAAGGTCCAGGCGCGGTCGCTGATGCGGAAGGCGGGGGTCCCCGTCATCCCCGGCAGCGACGGCCCCGTCAACGGGGAGCAGCAGGCGCTGGAGATCGCGCACGTCGTCGGGTTTCCGCTCATGCTCAAGGCCGCATCAGGCGGGGGCGGGCGCGGAATGCGGGCCGTCCACACGCGTGAGGATATGCGCGCGGCGCTGGCAGTCGCGCAGCAGGAGGCGGAGGCCGCCTTCGGCGACGGCCAATTGTACATCGAGAAGTACGTTGAGGAGCCGCGCCACATCGAGATCCAGGTGCTGGCGGACACGTACGGCAGCATCATCCACCTGGGCGCGCGGGACTGCTCCATCCAGCGGCGGCACCAGAAACTGATCGAGGAGTCCCCTCCCCCCAGGCTGCGGGAACGTACCGTGGCGCTCTTGGCCCGCTCGGCGATTCGTGCGGCTCAGGCGATCCACTACACGAACGCCGGCACCGTCGAGTTTCTCGTCGACAAACAGGAGAACGTCTATTTCATGGAGATGAACACGCGGATCCAGGTGGAGCACCCCGTCACCGAGATGATCACGGGGCTGGACCTGGTGAAGGAGCAGATCCGCATCGCGGCCGGGGAGCATCTGGCGGTGTCCCAGAAAGAGGTCGCCTTCCACGGCCACGCCATCGAGTGCCGGATCAATGCCGAGGACCCCCGCCACGATTTCCGCCCCACCGCCGGCACGATTACCACCTTCTTCCCGCCGGGAGGCCCGGGTATCCGAGTCGACACGCACGCCTACGCCGGTTACCCGATCCCACCGCACTACGACTCGCTGATCGCCAAACTGATCGCCTGGGGGCAGACGCGCGAGGAGGCGATCGCCCGCATGCGGCGGGCGCTGGCGGAGTTCGAGATCGGCGGCATCCCCACCACTATCCCCTTCCACCTGCGGGTGCTCGATAACGCGTTCTTCCGGCGAGGGGAGGTCTATACGAATTTTGTCCAGCGGCGGATAGATCTGGCAGGCGCCTGATCGCTTGACGCAAGAGTAGCATTAGGTACAATATGTACATAATGACGAGTTTGTTTTCACAGCATCTGGATGTGGAATATCGGCGAGACCCGCCGATGAAAAGAGGTGGAGTGTGACTCGCCTCACAACCACGGAAGCCCGGAAGGAGTTTTCTGCAATCGTCAACCGCGCAGCGTTTGGGAAGGAACGCCTGGTCGTGCATCGCAGGGGAAAGGACCTTGTTGCCGTCGTGCCCGTGGAGGACCTTATTCTGCTTGAGAGTCTTGAGGACGCCCTGGATCTAGAGGATGCTCGAAAGGCTCTGGCCGATCCGAAGAATCGGAAGCGCATCCCCTGGGAGAGGGTGAAGTCAGCACTGAGACTGTAGGCCGCTGTGACGGCCTACCGCATTGAATTCCTCCCATCCGCCCGACGCGACCTTGTCGCGCTCCCGAAAGACGTCCAGCGGCGGATCGCCCGCCGCATCGATAGTCTAAGTGACAATCCCCGCCCGTCGGGGGGCGCAGTCCTGCGGGGAGAAGACGGCCTCGTCCGCATACGCGTAGGCGATTACCGTGTTATCTACCGGGTTAACGATCGGCTCTTCAATGTCCTCGTGGTGAAGATCGGGCACCGGAGGCAGGTCTACAGGGGACGATGACCGGGAGCACTCTCTCCAGGATCAGAGTAACCCACTACCCAGGCGCCGGTAGACCACGGCGGCCGCACCGATCACGCCGGCGTCGTCCCCTAGCGCCGACGGGACGATGCGCACGGCCGCGGCGGGTCGCTCGAAGGCCCGCTCCCGCACGACCCGTCGCACTGGATCGAACAGCAGGTCCCCCGCTTTACTCACCCCGCCGCCGAAGATGACCATCGCCGGGTTCAGGACGTTGACCAGCGACGCCACGGCGATGCCGATGTAGGCGCCGGCGCGCGCGAAAATCTCACCCGCCAGCTGATCCCCCTCAGCAGCCGCCCGGGCTACCGCTTCCGCCGAGAACCCTTCGGGCGGGCCGAGCGCGCTCAATCTCGTCGGCCGTCCTGCCCTCACAGCATCCGCCGCCATGCGGGCGATGGCCTGCCCGGACGCGACCGCTTCGAGATGGCCCCGTCTCCCGCAGGTGCAAACGGGTCCGTCCGGTTCCACGGTCATGTGCCCGATCTCGCCCGCCGTGCCGGAGACCCCGTGGTACAGTCCCCCATTGAGGACGAGGCCACCCCCGATGCCGGTGGACACGGTGATGTAGATCAGGTCGCGCACCCCCGCCCCGGCCCCCACCCAGGCCTCGCCCAGGGCGGCGGCGTTGGCATCATTCTCAACGAACGTCCGAATGCCAGTTGCCTCCTGCAGGAGCGCTGACAGGGGCACATCCCGCCATCCCACCAGGTTGGGGGGCTCGAAGACCACACCGGTCGCCGGATCGAGGGGACCGGGAGCTCCCACCCCCATCCCCAGGAGATCCTCGCTTCTCAGGCCGGCGGAGGCGGCCACCGCGGCCACACTACGCGCCAGGGCGGCGACCACGGCCCCTGGACCCGTCTGCGGCGTCTCGATCCGGTGCCGGGAGAGAACGCGCCCGGCCGGATCCACCACGGCGCTCAACGTCTTCGTCCCGCCGATATCGATGCTGACGACGGCTCTCGTTCTCATCCCCACCCTCCAGGCTCCCCCCTGCATGCTTCGGGAGAAGGAGCCGCCGGAAATTATCCGAAGTGTACGGCTAGTATTCCCACGGAGGTGCGCTATGCCGCCCTTTGTTTCCCTGTTGATTTACGCTGTTGCCGCGGTCATCGCCTTTCTGACCCTCTTCAGTTCGGCCATCAAAATCGTCCGCGAGTACCAGCGTCTCGTGGTGTTCCGCCTGGGCCGGACCGTGAACAAGCAGACCGGACTCGGCCGCGTTGGGCCGGGGATCGTCTTTCTCGTTCCCTTCATCGACAAGCCGGTCTGGGTAGACCTGCGGGAGGCCTTTCTGGAGATTCCCAGCCAGACCTGCATCACCAAAGACAACGCCCCGATCAACATCGACTTCCTCATCTACTGGAAGGTGTTCGATCCCGAGATGTCGGTGATCCAGGTGCAGGACTTCGCCGGCGCCGCGCGGGGCATCGCCACCACCACACTGCGCGCCGTCATCGGCGACATCTCCCTCGACGACGTGCTGGCCCGCCGCGAACAGATTAACAACGTGCTGCGGGCGAAACTGGATGAGGTAACCGAGCGGTGGGGGGTGAAGGTGACCACCGTGGAGATCCGGGAGATCCTGCCGCCGCGCGAGGTGCAGGAGGCGATGACCCGTCAGATGTCCGCCGAGCGGAGCCGCCGCGCGGTGGTCACGGAGGCCGAGGGCAAGCGCGAAGCTACCATCACGGTTGCCGAGGGCGACAAGCAGTCGGCGATCCTGCGGGCAGAGGGCGACCGGCAGTCGGCGATCCTGCGGGCGGAAGGTTTCTCCCTGGCCCTGGACAGGATCTTCACCGTCGCACAGCACGTGGACAGCAAGACGATGGCCCTGCAGTATCTGGAGGCGTTGAAGGCCCTCGGGGCCAGTCCGGCCACCAAGTTCATCTTCCCGCTGGAGTTCTCCAAGCTGCTGGGGCCGCTGGGTGATATGGCCGGTCAGGCGTTCGGCGGAGGGCGCGAGGAGGGCAAGGGCTAGACGAGCTACTCACACTTTTGGAGCAGTCGGGACTCCACTTGTTCCACCGTTTCTCCCGGACCTACCGGCGCGGTATTCTTCACGGGTCCACGTTCGGGTGAGCAGGCCACCGTTACGGTCAGGACCTTGTTACTGCCAGCCTCCCGACTATATGTGATGGAGCGTTGGTCCGTACGCGGTGTGTACGTGTCGCTTACGGAATAGCCATCGGCATTGAAGATGACGCGGCGCATGCTGCCATCGGGCTCGGTGACATCGGTCTGAACAATGCGTCCCTGCCTGAGGATGTAGGCAAACTTGTACGTGCGTCCGTCGCTGAGCCTCTGTCCGATGACCCTCCCCCCGCTATCATAGTCATTGGTGATGAAGATCCCCGGCTCTTTGATCGTCAGCATCTGGTGAGCATCGTCATAGGTGTACACTGCATCGACGTGGCTGCTCCCGGGTGAGATCCGAACATAGTGGATTCGCCCCCCATCCGCCATGATCAAGTCCGCCCACGTAAACGCGGTGTTATCACCGACGAGGAAGATGTCGTAGGGATGATTGGTGCCGATGCCAAACGCCCTTGAGCGCGAATCCCGGTTGCGGTAGGTCCGGGTGAATCTGATGGGCGGCGTGTCGTCCACGAGCAGGTCATCGTCCTCGCGCCCATACAACCCCGTGCTCAAATCAATGGGGTCGCCACCTATCGCACGGTTTCCTGCAGGCCTCTCCCCAGAGGAAAATGCCGCAGTGTTCGTGTCGGTCGAGAGCGCCAGGACGAGTAGCACAAAAAGGCAGCATCCGATGGGGTGCGCAGGCTTTCTCAGTCGGGGATAATTTCGTTGGGGTGGAGGCATCGAGACTCCGTCGTCCATTCTAGCCTAGCCGGGAAGCATACGGTACCATACCGAAATAGTGATAGGACGCTCGTTTTCACGAAGATTGAATTCGAGGCCGATGCAGACCATGAGCACTCTCCGAGCCCACGATGGCTGAAGTAGCGAAACGCATTGATCGGGGCGCGGGTCCGGGAGCCGACCGGATTCCGGTCGCCGACCGCATGGTCAAGGCCGCCATCTGGCTCTTCGCCCTCGTTGTGGTCGCCCTCTTCCGACTCATAGACAGCACGATCAACCTGCGCATCGCTGGCTACGAGCACATCTCGGCCATCCTCCGCACGGGGCGGCCGGTTCTGGTCGTCGTCTGGCACGGCCGGGGGCTCCTGCCGATCTTCTTCTTTCAGGGGCTCCCACTGCTCATCTACTCCAGCCACCCGCGCGACGGCACCTTCCGCGGGCTCTCGCGCCATGTGCGCCGGCTGACCCTGGCCTCCCTCCGGCACCTCGGTTATCAAATCTTCGACGCCGCGACCTTTCCGTCCGAACCGCGGGGGGTGGTTCGCTTCCTTCACTTGCTGGAGCGCGCCCGCGGCGGGGTCATCGCGGCGGACGGACCCGGTGGCCCGATGTTCCGCGCCAAACCGGGAGCGGTCTTTATGGCCAAGAAGACCGGCGTGGCCCTCCTCCCGGTCGGTGCCGCGATGCGGGATGCGATCGAGATGGATTCGTGGGACCGCTTCGAGATCCCCCGGCCCTTCACCCGGGCGGCACTGGCGATCGGGGAGGCGGTGGAAGTTCCCGCAGACATTGACGATGCGGGCCTGGAGCGGTTGTCCCGGCATCTGGAGTCGGCGCTGAACGCCCTGACGGCGCAGGCGGAAGCGCAGGCGTCGGGGCTAGAAGTGACGCAGGCCCCACAGCACTCCCACGGCTAGGGCGCCGAAGACACCCATCAGCAACACGGGGAAGAGGAGAAACCACGCCGGATGGGTGGTCCGCCAGGCAATGCCAACAAGCAGCGCCAGCAGGATGATGCCGGCGGCGACGCCCATGGAGACGATCCGCGCGGTCAGCAGCGGGGTGCGGCGCGGGCGCGGCGATTCCCGATCGTCAGTCACTTTGGCGGGGCCCTCAGCGATGAGAGTTCCGCGCGCAGTCTGGCGATCGTCTCCTCGTACGACTCCAGGATCCGGGTCTGGCGTTGGGACCGCATGGCGAGATAGCCCGCATAGAGCGCCACGCCCCAGAAGGACAGGATCTTCACCGCTTCGACGGTCAGATCGTTGGCGGGGGGTTGCGCCAGCAGGACGGCAGCGTAGCCCAGGTTGTAGACCGTGGCGACGTAGAGCGCCATCCCCATGCCGTACCTGATGCTGTTGCTGACCAGCACGATGAAGTAGGCAACGTAGAAGACGCTGCCGCTGCCTCCTGTGAACAGCACCAGGATAGAAATGAGCGCCAGGTCCATTCCGGTGGTCACGTACTTCAGCCACCGCGGCGCCGATGTGCGCAGGATGCGCCAGTAGGCCAGGTTCAGCGCACAGGCCGCGACGGTCAGCGCCAGCACCGTGGACCACGGCAGAGGCACCTGCCCCTGGCGCTTCAGGTAGGCGACCCCGCCGAAGAGCGAGACCACCACGATCCAGCGGACGACGACCTTGCTGCGTTCGATCTGCTGTTCCATGTTTTGACGTGGGTCGCGGGCTCCCCAACCCGCGTCCGCGAAAACTCTTACGCTCCGCCTTCCAATCTCCTGCTCGCGTGAGAGCGGCACGTCACCAGGCAGGGAGCGCACGGGTCCGTTAGGAAACGCCCGTCGGATGAGAGTCCTGATCACGGGAGCGGCGGGGAACCTCGGCTCACTGCTCGCCCGCTCCATGCTGCCCGGCCCGCACACCCTCAGACTCCTCATCCACCGCAAGGCGCTGCCGTTCGATCTCAGCGCGTTCCCGAACGCTTCGGTCGCCAGGGCGGACCTGGGGGATCCCAGGACGCTGGCTGCACCCTGCGCCGGTATTGACTGCATCGTCCACTTCGCTGGTCTGCTGTTCGCGCCGAGACCTGAGCGGTTCTTGCCGAAGACAAACATCGAGTACGTACAGAATCTGGTGGCCGCGGCTCTGGCGGCCGGCGTGCGCAAGTTCATCCTGATCAGCTTCCCCCACGTCGAGGGGCAATCATCTCCCACCAGACCCGCCACCGGACGCCTGGACGGGCAGCCGATGTCGGTGCACGCACGGACGCGGCTTGCGGCAGAACAGCACCTCTTTCAAGCGTGCAAGGGGACGAGCATGGTTCCCGTCTCGCTGCGCGCCGGCATGATCTACGGGCGTGGGGTCTTGATGATCGAGGCGGGCAGGTGGCTCCTCAGGCATCGTCTGCTCGCGATCTGGAGAGAACCTACCTGGATCCACCTCGTCGCGCTGCCCGACTTCCTCAAGTGCGCCGTATCCGCGATCGAAGGCGAGCATGTCGCCGGCATCTACAATCTCGGCGACGATGAGCCTCTGACACTCCAGGAGTTCCTGGACACGATCGCCACCCGCTGGAGGTTCCGGAAGCCTTGGAGAGCGCCGAGGTGGTCCTTCTATGTCGCGGGCTGGTGCTGCGAGGCGTTCGCCACGCTCTTCCGGACCGCCTCCCCCCTGACGAGAGACTTCATCAGGATCGGGATGGCATCGTACGCGATGGATACCTCGCGCATGCAGCAGGAGTTGCTGCCGACGCTTGCATTCCCTCGTTTGAAGGACGGGGTGGTCCTACTTTAGGGGAGAGCGTTCGATATCTCGATCAGGTTGCCGTCCGGGTCGCACACGTAGACGGATTCAATGGGTCCCACCGCTCCTGCCTTCCGAACGGGTCCCTCCACAATATCGATGCCGCACGACCTGAGGTGCTGGATCACCTGCTTCAGGGGCTGATCAGTCAGCAGGCAGAGATCCCCCGACCCGGGCGTGGGATGGGCGGCGCGCGGATCGAATTCCTTCCCGGCCTCATGCAGGTTGATCTTCTGGGTGCCGAATCGCAACGCCGTCCGGCCGTTCCCGAAGGTGGCAACCTCCATCCCGAGCACCCGCGAATAGAATTCGCAGGTGGCCTCCAGGTCTCGGACGGTGAGGACCAGGTGATCGATGCTGTCGATCTTCACGGACGTCCCCCTCAGGTCAGATGTGTGCGGAGGAAGCTCTTCACCGCGTCGAAGAGCATCCCCCGGTCCCGGTCCAGCGTGGCGACATGCCCTGAGCGTGGCAGCCACAGCAACGTCGCCGGCGCTGACTGGGCCTGGGCGACAATCTGCGGGCCGCTCTCCCGGGGGATCACCCAGTCGCGGCGTCCCTGGACGACCAGCGTTGGGGCCGTCAGCCTGGGCAGGACCTCGCGGGTCGCATCCAGCAGGCGGTCGACCTCGCCTGTTGCTCCAAGCGGAATCCGCGTGTACGGGGAGCGATACCTGCGCATCGTCCGCTCCCGAGGGCTCAGGCGGAAGATGACGGGGACAAGCGGGAGCACGCGCGATGCCTTCCGCGACGCGGTAGCCAGCAGCGGTCGCACCCTGATCGGTGTAGAGATGGCGACGACGGCCGCAGCCCCCTCGGTGGCCGCGAGATAGAGACCCAGCGCCCCGCCCATCGAGAGGCCCACGAGGGCGATGCGCCGGCACCGATCCCGGAGATCAGCATAGGCCTGGCGAGCGGAGCCGATCCAATCCTCCCAGGTCGTCCTGGCGAGGTCGTGTGGGGACGTCCCGTGTCCCGCCAGTTGGGCGACAGAGATCGTCCATCCCTCACCGGCGAGCGCCTCCGCCAGCGGCACCATCTCCAGGGGCGAGCCGGAGAACCCGTGCAGCAAGAGGCAACCTGCCTCCCCGCCGGTTATCAGGCGGCTGCTCGGCTCCAGCGGATCAGTGCGCGTGCGAACGACTGGCTCTCCCGAGGCTGTCTAGATGATGGCCTGTGACGTCTGAGGATTGAACAGGTGCATCTTCCGCATATTGAAGACGACCTCCAGCGGCCGGCCCATCCGGGCCTCGCTCTGCGCGTCCACCCGGGCGATCACCGCCTGATCCCCCGCGGAGAGGTGGAGGATGATGTCCGACCCGATGGGCTCGTGCACATCCACGGTCGTCCCCACCGCCCACTCCGGCGGAGCGTCCCGCCACAGCGCGCGATCCTGGATGTCCTCCGGGCGGATGCCGAAGACAACCTCCTGCCCGATCCACGGCCGCGCCTCCTGCGCGATATCCGCCGGCACCGGCAGCCGGAAGGTGCCCGCGTCTATTTCGATGGCCCCATTCCGCTGAACCAACTTGCTGCGGAGGAAGTTCATCGCCGGGCTACCGATGAAGCCTGCGACAAACAGGTTCGCGGGTTTCCCGTACAGGTTGAGCGGCGTGTCCACTTGCTGGACGAGGCCGTCGTGCATGACCACGATGCGATCGCCCATCGTCATCGCTTCCACCTGGTCGTGCGTGACGTAGATCGTCGTCGTCTGCAGGTGAGGGTGCAGCTTCTTGATCTCAGCCCGCGTCTCAACGCGCAGTTTGGCATCCAGGTTGCTGAGGGGTTCGTCCATCAAGAAGACTTGCGGGTCCCGGACGATGGCGCGCCCCAGGGCCACCCGCTGGCGCTGCCCGCCGGAGAGCTGCTTGGGCTTCCGGCCGAGCAGCCCCTCGATCCCCAGCATCGCCGCGGCTTCCTTGACCCGGCGGTCGATCTCCGGCTTCGGGTACTTCCGCAGGCGCAGCCCGAAGGCCATGTTGTCGTACACCGACATGTGGGGGTACAGCGCGTAGTTCTGGAAGACCATGGCGATGTCGCGGTCCTTCGGGGGAACATCGTTCACGCGGCGCTCGCCGATGTAGATGTTGCCCGCCGTGGCCTCCTCCAACCCGGCCACCAGGCGGAGACAGGTGGTCTTCCCGCACCCCGAGGGTCCGACCAGCACGGTGAACTGCTTGTCGGGAATCTCGAGCGTCACGTCGTTCACGGCCGTGACCGCGCCGAACTTCTTGGTCAGGTTCTCCAGCTGGACCTTCGCCACGTCGCTGCCACCTCGCCCCTCTGCCGACAACCTGCGGCTCGGGTACTACACATTTCGGCGCTTCTGCCCTATCCCTCCTGTGATGGACTACTCCGCAAACATCTCTTGAAGACCTTGAAGAACCTGCCGGATGGTGGTCGCAGGCAGCCGACCAAGCCGCTTCAGCAGACGCTCGATATCGACGGTGCGGAGTTGGTCGAGCGCCACGAATCCGGACCGGTTCTGAAACCGGCACGAAATGCGCCACGGATAGACATGCCCGCCTGTCGTCATGGGCGCCACAAGCGCGGTACGGAGGTGCTGGTTGAGTTCGTCCGGAGAGACCACGAGGCATGGCCGGGTCTTTCGGATTTCGCTTCCACGAACCGGGCCCAACCGGACAAGATGGATCTCGCCTCGAGCCGGAGAGCCTGGTCCTAACGCCACTCCCAGCCCTCGTCTTCAAACCGCGTAGGCGTTGGTTCGTCGAGGAGCTGATCCTCGGCACGCCGGCGCATCGCGCGAGCCGCCTCCACCCAGCCGGCGCGCGGCCGCCTAGCCGCTCTCACGACGAGTCGTCCCGGCTCGGCGTGCAACTCGACCTCCTCCGGCAGCTGCGCCTGATCGAGCAGAACCTTCGGCACCCGGATGCCCCTGGAATTCCCAATCTGAATAATGCGGCTCTTGGTGACCATGTGATTACATTGTAATCACAACCCGGAGAGTACCGCAAGTAGCGTACGCGGAGGCGAGGCACCTTCCCCTACCCGCACACTAGCCGCCCAGCCGGCGCTTCACCTCTTCGATGGGTCGCACGGGAGTAGGATCCACACCCCGCAACAGAGCCAGGTAGGCGCTCGTGAAATCGCCGAACAGCACCAGCGAGAGGAGCCGCGCCAGGCGGGTGGAGCCTCGGGCCAGGACCTCGTCCACCGATGCCGCCTTCTGAAAGACCACCTCCCGGGTCACGGTCACGCGGCGCGACACTTCATCGGGTTCGTCCGGTTCCCGCAGCAGGACCACCGAGAGTTGGCGCGCGATTCTCTCGTCTTCCCACCCCACCGTCTCATTGTGGTTGAGTTCAGGAAAGGTGTTCCACAACGCGAGGGTCTTCCCGTTCTCGTTGAACTGACACTTCCAGCGGTAAGCCGCCACCGCCAGGCTGGGGGAGGACGCATACACCGCGGGAATGTGACCGACCAGGCGCGCCGCCAGTCGCTTCGCAGCGTTCCGCTCCGCAGGAACCTCGCGGTTGAGTTCGCCCGCCAGTGCCCGCAGGACGTCGCGCGCCAATGCCCACTCCCCCGAGAGTTCTCCCATGTGCGTTAACCGGCGCAGCGCGCTGACCATCGGCAAAAAGAGGTAGGGCACCGCGGCTCGGGGCGGAAGCCCCCCGGGAAGATGGACGACCGGATCGCCGTGCTCCGCCGCGCGGGCGCCCAGCACACCTCCGGAGGTGTTCACGAGGGCCGGGGCGCCAGCCTGTTTCGCTTCCGTATACGCCTGAATGGTCTCCTCGGTGTTGCCCGAATGGGAGCAGGCAAAGACCAGGCTCTGGGGCCCCACGAAGGCGGGGACGTGCCGGTCCTTGACGACGATGACGGGAACCGGAAACGACGGGCCGATCAACGCCTGGAGGAGATCGCCCCCCACGCCGGACCCACCCATGCCCAGGACGATGATGGTCGTCGACTCCATGACCTGCGGCAGGCGCAGCCGCATCGCTATCTGCCAGATCTCCTCGCCCATCTCGGGGAGGCGCGCGACCAGCCCCGCCATATCTTGGGGATCCAGGCGCCGGTACGTCTCGGGGTCGTCGAGGGGGTGCATCACAGGTATTATAGGGGCATGTTGAGCGGGAGGAACCTCCGTCGGCTGCTCGAGTTGCGGGGCCGGATCCGCAGCGAAGTCCTCTCCCTGCCGGTCAGCCGGCAGCGGCAGTTACTGCGTGAGATAGAGGAAGCGCGGCGGAAGCGCATCCCCGGCCCCCGCGATCCGCTGCGCGACCTGGCCGCGGGCGAGGTACTGCGGGAGATCAAGTGGCTGGTCGGCACCCTTTCGCTTGAGGAGGCCGAGGTGGCCGTGCGCGCGCTGGACCGCGTGAAGCGCGTGCCGCGGCGTTCTGCGGCCCGGCGGTAATTCCACCGTGGCGATAGACCCACCGTGAAAATTCTCGTCACCGGAGGCGCGGGCTTCATCGGGTCGCACGTCGTCGACGCCTACCTGGCTCACGGCCACCATGTCGCCGTGGTGGACACGCTGGCCACCGGGCGGGAGGCATACGTCGATCCCCGGGCTCGGCTCTATCGTGTGGACGTCGCCTCCCCGGCGCTCGCGGAGGTCTTCGAACAGGAGCGGCCTGAGGTCGTGAACCACCACGCCGCGCAGTCCTCGGTCAGCGTCTCGGTCAAAAACCCGGTGGAGGACGCCCGGGTGAACGTGCTCGGGACGGTCAACCTGCTGGACCAGGCGGTGCGGGCAGGGGTCCGGAAGGTGATCTTTGCCGCCTCCGGCGGAACGCTGTATGGCGAGCCCGCGCACGTCCCGGTCAGCGAGGACCAGCCCATCCAGCCGCTGAGCCCCTACGGCGCCTCCAAGTATGCGGGTGAAATCTACCTCGCCCTCTCCCGCCGCCTGCACGATCTGCCCTACTTCACCCTGCGCTATGCGAACGTCTACGGTCCCCGCCAGGATCCTTCTGGCGAGGCCGGGGTGGTGGCCATCTTTGCCGCGGCGATGCTGGCGGGACGCGCGACGACGATCTTCGGAGACGGCACCCAGACTCGCGACTTCGTTTACGTCGAGGACGTGGCGCAGGCCAACCTGCTCGCGACTGACCACGCGGGGGACGGCGTTGCACACATCTCCACCGGCGCCGAGACGACGGTCAACGAGATCCACCGCCTGCTGGCCGCCCTGACCGGCCATAGGGAGGCTCCCCGCTACGGCCCGCCACGCGAGGGTGATGTCTACCGCAGCGCCCTCGATCCGTCGCAGGCGGCGCGCCTCCTGGGATGGCGGCCGCGGATAGGATTGGAGGAAGGGCTGCGCCGAACGGTCGAGTGGTTCCGGGCACAGGGCTGACCGCTTCCTCCCTCCGTCAGCTTCGCCGTCTGGCAAGCCTGTATGGCGTGCAGACGGCATATCTCGATGTCTCCTCCCGCCGCAGGCACGCGGGGCCCGAGGCCTTGCTGGCGGCGCTCCGCGCGCTGGGCGCTCCGGTCGAGACGCTGCGCGATGTCCCCGAGGCGCTCCTCGCGCACAGGCGGGAACGCTGGCAGCGGGGGTGCGAACCGGTCATCGTGGCATGGGACGGGCATCCTGCCGTCGTTGACCTGCGGCTCCCCGCCAGCACGCTCACCACCGCCCTGACCTGCCATCTCCACGTTGAGAGCGGCGAGGTGCGGCGCTGGACAGTGGATCCGGGCCGGCTCGCCACCGTGCATGCTGCGGAGGTCGAAGGTCAACGGTACGTGGTGAAGCGACTCCCATTGCCGGAGGTACCTTGCGGATACCACCGCTTGACGATCCACACACGCGGACGGCGCCTGGAAACGTTGATCATCGCGGCTCCGCGCCGGGCGTTTCCCCTCAAAGCGGACGAAGAGAGGACCTGGGGCGTCTTCTTGCCGCTCTACGCGCTGCGTTCGCGCCGGGACTGGGGGGCCGGCGACCTTTCCGATCTGGATGATCTGATGGAGTGGGTCGCCGGGCTCGGGGGCGGCGCAGTCGCCACCCTGCCGCTTCTGGCCGCCTTTCTGGATGAGCCCTTTGACCCCAGCCCCTTCTCCCCGGCGAGCCGCCTCTTCTGGAACGAGTTCTATCTGGATGCGACGCGCAGCCCCGAGCTGGAGCGGTGCCCTGCCGCGCAGGCCCTCCTGCGCTCACCGGCGCTCCAGAGCGAACTTGCCGCGCTGCGGGCGTCGAGCCAGGTGGACTACCGCCGCGCAATGCGGGCGAAGCGAGGGATCCTTGAGGAGCTGGCGCGATGCTTCTTCAGCGGGCCCTCCCCGCGACAGGCCACCTTCCGCCGCTTTGCACGGGCGCATCCTGCCCTCGAGGACTACGCCCGCTTTCGGGCGGTGTGCGACCGGCGGCGCACTCCCTGGCAGCAATGGCCCGTACCCCTGCGCGACGGGGTCGTGCACGGGGGGGACTATGATGAAGACGCGCGGCGCTACCACCTCTACGTCCAGTGGCTGGCCGACCAGCAGCTGCGGACGCTATCCGAGAAAGCCCGCCGCCGAGGCGTGGGGCTCCTCCTTGATCTCCCGCTTGGGGCGCACGCGGCCGGGTACGATGTCTGGCGCGAGCGCGAGGCATTCGCCCCGAACATCTCCGTGGGAGCGCCACCGGACGTCTTCTTCACCGGAGGTCAGAACTGGGGGTTCCCGCCGCTACACCCGAACAGGCTTCGGGAGCAGGGCTACCGGTACTACATCGGCGCCATCCGCCACCAGCTCCAGTTCGCGTCGATCCTGCGCATCGATCACGTGATGGGCTTCCACCGCCTCTTCTGGATCCCTCATGGGCTGGAGGCCCGTCAGGGAGTGTACGTGCGCTACCCCGCCGAGGAGTTCTACGCCATCCTGACCCTTGAATCGCACCGGCACCGGGCCGTCATCGTCGGTGAAGACCTGGGCACCGTGCCGCCCGCCATTCGACGGAGCATGACCCGGCACAACATCCACCGGACCTACATCGTACAATACGAGAGGGCGCGACGGGGCCACGGGACCCTGCGGCCGATCCCCGCCGACGCGCTGGCAGGACTCAACACGCACGACATGCCTCCCTTCACAGCCTTCTGGAAGGATCTGCAAACCCGGCACCGCCGAGCGCTGCTCTCCTTCCTGCGACGTGGCGGGTGGCTCCGAAAGGGGCGAGCCAGCGTGGCGCAGGTCCTGCCGGCCATCCTCACCCGTCTGGCCGCGAGCCGGGCCCGGATCGTCATCGTGAATCTGGAGGACCTGTGGTTTGAGCGGCGTCGGCAGAACGTTCCTGGTACGGGCTTCGAACGCCCGAACTGGCGGCGGAAGGCCCGCTACGCACTTGAAACGTTCAGCCACAGGAACCGCATCCTGGAGATGCTGCGCGAGGTGAATCGCATGCGGCGAGAGAGGCGAGCGCGTTGATGCGGCAGACGGGGACGACCCTCCTCACCGCCGACGACCTGTACCTCTTCAGCGAGGGGACCCACGATCGCCTGTACGAGAAGTTGGGAGCCCACCTCATGCGCATAGACGGCGTGACCGGGACACACTTTGGTGTGTGGGCGCCTAACGCCGAGCAGGTCTTCGTGATGGGGGACTTCAGCGACTGGAATCCGATGGTCCATCCCCTGCGCCGGAGAGAGGGGTCGGGCATCTGGGAAGGGTTCGTCCCCGGTGTTGGGGGGGGCACGCGGTACAAATACCACATCATTTCGCACCGCACGGGCTCCTGGATGGACAAAGCGGATCCCTTCGCTCTCCACGCTGAGGTGCCGCCCCGAACAGCCTCGATAGTCACAGATCTCGATTACGCCTGGCAGGACCAGGCGTGGATGGCAGAGCGGGGCCAGCGAAACTCGCTCACCGCGCCGATGGCCATCTACGAGGTGCACCTTGGCTCCTGGATGCGGGTGCCTGAGGAGGGGGACCGGCCGCTCACCTACCGGGAAATGGCTCCGAGGCTGGCCGCCTACGTGCGGCGGATGGGCTTCACGCACGTCGAGTTTCTCCCGGTGATGGAGCACCCCTTCTACGGTTCCTGGGGCTATCAGGTCACCGGATACTTCGCCCCCACCAGCCGCTACGGAGAGCCGGCGGATTTCATGTCCCTGGTCGACCACCTGCACCAGGAGGGCATCGGGGTGATCCTCGACTGGGTCCCCTCGCACTTCCCCAACGACCCACACGGCCTGGCCTGCTTCGACGGGACCCCTCTCTACGAGTACGCCGACCCGCGGAAAGCGGTCCATCCAGATTGGGACAGCCTGATCTTCGATTACGGCCGGCCGGAGGTGCAGAGTTTTCTCATCAGCAACGCCCGCTTCTGGCTGGAGCGGTACCACGCTGACGGCCTGCGTGTGGATGCGGTCGCGTCGATGCTGTACCTGGACTACTCACGCAAGGAGGGAGAATGGGTCCCCAATATCTATGGAGGCCGGGAGCACTTGGAGGCCATGGGGTTCCTGCGCCGGCTGAACGAGGTCGTGTACGCCAACCACCCGGAGGTGCAAATGATCGCGGAGGAATCCACCACCTGGCCTCTGGTCACCCGTCCCACCTCTGTGGGGGGCCTGGGCTTCGGGATGAAGACTGACCTGGGGTGGATGCACGACACACTGGGCTACATGGCCTGGGACTCCGTCTACCGCCAGTACCATCACGACAAGCTGACCTTTCGGATGATGTACGCCTTCTCGGAGAACTTCCTGCTCCCCCTCTCACACGATGAGGTCGTGCACGGCAAACGCTCCCTGTTGATGAAGATGGCGGGAGATGATTGGCAGCGATTCGCCAGCCTGCGCCTGCTCCTCGGGTACATGTACGCGCATCCAGGGAAGAAGCTGCTCTTCATGGGCGGTGAGTTCGGGCAACAGCGCGAGTGGGCCCACGATGGCAGCCTGGACTGGCACCTGCTCCAGGAGGCTCCCCATGCGGGCGTGCACAGGTGGGTGCAGGACCTCAACACGCTGTACCGGCATGAAGCGCCCCTGCATGAACTCGACTGCGACCCGACGGGCTTCGAATGGGTGGATGCCGGCGACCGGGATCACAGCACCCTCAGCTTCCTCCGCCGGGGCCGGTCAACGGATGACATCGTTCTCATCGTCTGCAACTTCACACCGGTCGTCCGCCACGACTACCGTGTGGGTGTCCCGCGGGGAGGGCGGTGGCGGGAAATCCTGAACAGCGACAACACGATCTATGGGGGAAGCGGTCAGGGCAATATGGGCGGAGTGGAAGCGCAGCCCTCTCCCTTCCACGGTCGCCCCTATTCCCTC
>JANONS010000017.1:0-3124 GCA_031420915.1 Armatimonadota bacterium | reverse complement strand
CGCTGGCCTCCCGCGCGGAGAGCGTTGCGGGGAGGGTTCAGTGAAAGGACGGACGGGGAGCCGCACGGCCTCCCCGCGTGCTGCCGCGGCGCTGGTGGCCGCCGCGCGCCGCGCACGACGCGGAGCCTACGCCCCGTACTCGCGCTACCGTGTGGGCGCGGCAGCCCTCACCTCGGATGGGACGGTCTTTTCGGGCGCCAATGTCGAGAACGCTTCCTATGGCCTGTCAATGTGCGCGGAGCGCGTGGCGATCTTCCAGGCGGCCGCATCGGGGCACAGGAAGGTGCGTGCGGTGGCGGTCGTGACGGATAGCCGCAAGCCTGCCGCGCCGTGCGGAGCCTGCCGCCAGGTGATGGCGGAGTTCGGGGTCGAGGTCGTCTACCTGGCGGGGGTGCGCGGCGTCCCCCGGACGCGGCGGTTCGCCGACCTCCTCCCGGAGGCCTTCACGAGTAGGAACCTCACCACCTGATTGGTCTTTCCTGCCGACGCTGGACCACGCCCTCATCGCCCCGTATTTACCATAATGGCTATTTCGCCTATAATGGGTACTACCTTAGCGCGAAAGGGGTAGCGTAGAGTGGTCCGGCGAGCCAGCATGGCTGAAGCCAAAGATGGGTTATCCTCTCTCGTCAATGTTGTTGCCTACGGTCGGCAAAGGGTCGTGCTGACCTCGCGTGGTCATGCCAAGGCGGCCCTTATTGGCCTTGAGGATCTGGCGGCCCTGGAGGACCTCTCCGCCGTCTTCGCACCCGACGATGCTGCGCTCCTGGAGGCGGATCTTCTGAGGCAGCGCATCCTGCGTCGCCGCGGGCGGGTTCTCGCTAATTCTGCTGATGACTTGACCGCCATTCGCAAGGGAGCGCGCTAGTGGCCGAAGTCTGCGTGGATGCGAGCTTTGTGCTGAAAGTGGTCCTGCCTGAGCCCGGCAGTGAGCGTGTCCGTGCAAAGTGGGCCTCCTGGATCCACGATGGAGTCGTCGTGATTGCCCCGTGGCTGTGGATGTTTGAAACACACTCTGTTCTTCGGCGCAAGTCAGCGCGGCACGAGGTGACCGATCCTGAAGCCCGAGAGGCCTGGCGCATCCTCCACCGGCAGGGAATCCGCACGGTCCATCCGCGTGGCCTGTTTGATCGGGCATGGGTTCTAGCCACCGAGCTCGGTCGGTCGAACACCTATGATGCCATCTACGTTGCGGCGGCCGAGCTCCGCAAATGCGAGCTGTGGACCGCGGACTATCGCCTGGCCAATGCGGCCCGGAGGAGGTTAGGGTGGGTTCAGAAGGTGTAGGGCCACCGGCGCGTTCTGGGTATCAGAGTCTGTCCAGGAGTGACCTGATCTCCGTCAGGTTCCGTATCCGGAGATAATCAGCGCGAGGATAGCGGTCGTCCCTGTCGATCAGGACAGGGGTGATTCCCACCCCTCTGGCGCCGACGACGTCACGCTCATAGTCGTTCCCGACATGGACTGCCCCGTTCGGGTTGCAGCGGGCTCGCCGCAGGGCCAGCCGGAAGATGGCGGGATTGGGCTTCTCGGCCCGCGCCTCCTGGGAGAAGGTGATGGAGTCGAAGTATTTGGTCAGGTCGAGCCGATCCAGATTTCCAAGGAGGTTGTCGATAGCGTTCGAGATGATGCCGAGGCGGTAGCCACGCTGCCTCAACCCTTCAAGGGCCGACCGGGTTTCTGGAAACGTCTGAGGCGGGTCGAGCTTTTCAAAGGTGTCGGCGATGGCGCGAGCGAGTCTGTCCCCAGAGTCAGCGATTCCCAGTTTACTCAGGATGAACCGGTCGAACATGGTCCAGAACTCCTTCATGCGGCCGACGTAATCGTAGATCTGTGGGCCGAACACCCTGTCGGCTTCTTGATGGGTTTGCCAGACCAGTTCCGACTCGACCGCGAGCTGCAACTCCTGGAGCACCCGGGTCCAGAGCTCCTGCGGGGTCGCAGTGACGTACGTCAGGGTATCCCCTACATCGAGAAAGACGACCTGGATCACCATTCAATCTTAGCGCCCGTGCCGTGACGCACATGATTTCTTGACCGCCGCGCGCTCCGCGTGTACGGTGACCACAGACCTCTTCTGCGGCGCCCGGCGGCCATGATCACGGATCCTCTGATTCAGGAAGCGACCTCCGCCCTCCAGCAGCGCACCCTCACCAAACTCCACGCGCTGATCGAGGACCTGCACCCCGCGGATCTGGCGGACCTCCTCCGCCGGCTGGAGGAACCCCACCGGCTCGCCTTCATGCTGTGGCTCGACGAAACCCGCGCCGCTGCCGTGCTGGAGGCGCTCGAACCTGAGGAGCAGATCTCGCTCGTGCGCACGCTGACCGACGAGCAGGTATCGGGCCTGCTCGAGGAGATGGCGCAGGACGAGGCGGTGGACCTCCTCGGCGAACTGCCCGCGGCGCGCGCCCAGCGCCTCCTCCGGCTGATGGGGGCGGAGGAGGCCGCCCGCATCCGGGAACTCCTCCAATTTCCCGAGGGCAGTGCCGGCGCGCTCATGACCACCGAACTGGTCACGATTCCGGCGGACCTGACGGTCGGCCAGGCGATCGCGGAGGTCCGGCGGCGGGGGCAGGATGCGGAACTCCTCTACTACATCTACGTCACGGAGGCGGCCCGCCTGGCGGGCGTGGTGACCCTGCGCAAGGTGATCGTGGCCCCGCCAGACACCGCGGTGCGGGAGATCATGCAGACGAAGGTGATCACGGTCAATCCCTGGGCGGACCGCGACGAGGTGGCGCGCCTTGTGGAGAAGTACGACCTGCTGGCGGTGCCCGTCGCCGATGCGGCGGGCCGGCTGCTGGGAATCGTGACCGCGGATGACATCCTGAAGGTGGTGAAGGCGGAAGCCTCGGAGGATGTCTTCGCGCTGACCGCACCGCTGGGCGAGGAGCCGCTGGTCGCGGGAGCCTTTTCCTGGAGAGCGGCCTGGCGACGGACCTTCTGGCTGGTAGTGAACTTCGCGACCGCCCTGCTGGCCGCCGTGGTCATCCGCGCGTTCACCCCGGTGATCGAGACCTTCCTCGTGCTCGTCTTCTTCATGCCGGTGGTGATGGGCACCGCGGGGAACGTCGGCACGCAGTCCCTGGCGGTGGCCGTGCGCCGCTTTGCGACGGATCGC
>JANONS010000016.1:0-3327 GCA_031420915.1 Armatimonadota bacterium | reverse complement strand
CGGCATCGAGCGGATGCTGAAAGAGCACGTGCCGGAAGTCAAGGCGGTCGAGGCGATGCCCTTCTAGAACGCCTCGCGCTGAGATCGTCCGGCCCCTCATGGCAGCATGAGGGGCTTTTTCATCGGGGTGGGAGCGTTCGCATATGTCGAAACCCGAGAAGACATCGTCCACGTCCTGGACACGCATCCTGCGCAAAATTGATGACTACCGTTGGGAGATCCCCACCTCCTACAAGCCGGGAATGCGCGTCCCCGGTCTGATCTTCGCCGACGAGCGGATGCTGCGGCAGATCGCGGAGGACCAGGCGCTGGAGCAAGTGGCAAACGTGGCCACCATGCCGGGGATCGTCAAGTACTCGCTGGCGATGCCGGACATTCATTGGGGATACGGATTTCCGGTCGGTGGCGTCGCTGCATTTGATCTGGACGAAGGCGTGATCTCGCCGGGATCGGTCGGATTTGATATCAACTGCGGCGTCCGGCTCATCCGCACGTACCTCACCGAACCGGAGGTGCGTACGCGGCTCGACGACCTGGTCAGCGTGCTCTTCCACAGCGTCCCCTCCGGAGTGGGATCGACCGGACGGGTCAAGCTCGACATGTCGCGGATTGACAATGCGCTTCGGGGCGGGGCGCGATGGGCCGTCGAGCAGGGCTACGGCCGGCCGGACGACCTTGAAGTCTGCGAGGCCGGCGGCGCTCTGCCGCAGGCCGATCCCGACCAGGTCAGCCCGGAGGCCAAGAAGCGCGGGCGGGGGCAGATCGGCACGCTTGGATCGGGCAACCACTTCCTCGAGGTCCAGGTCGTTGATCAGGTCTTTGACGCTGCCGCGGCGGAGACGCTGGGCCTGTTCGCGGGCCAGGCGGTCGTCTTCGTGCACTGCGGCTCCCGTGGGCTGGGCCATCAGGTGTGCACCGACTCCCTGCGGACCTGCGAACGCGCCAACACACAGAAGTACCACATCGATCTGGTGGACCGGCAGCTGGCCTGCGTTCCCTTCAGGTCTCCTGAAGGAGAGGCGTACTTCGCTGCGATGTGCGCTGCGGCGAACTTCGCCTGGGCCAACCGGCAACTGATTACCCACTGGGTGCGCGAGGCCTTCGGCAAGGTCTTCGGACGGAGCGATGAGGACCTGGGCATGGACCTGGTCTACGACGTCGCGCACAACATCGCCAAGATCGAGGAATACGATGTCGACGGCCGGCGCATGCAGGTCTGCGTCCACCGCAAGGGAGCCACACGCGCGTTCCCGCCCGGTCATCCGGAGGTACCCGCGCGCTATCGGGCTATCGGCCAGCCTGTCCTGATCCCCGGCGACATGGGGCGCTATTCGTTCGTTGCCGTCGGCGCCCCGGGCGCGATGCGCCTCTCTTTCGGCTCGACCTGCCACGGGGCGGGCCGGTTGCTGGGGCGTAAGGCGGCGGCGCGGGCGCTGGCTGGCGTCGATGTGGCGGGCGAACTGCGCAAGCGTGGCATCGTCGTCCGGGCCCAGGACCGGTCGCTCCTGGCCGAGGAGGCCTCGCAGGCATACAAGGATGTGGCCGATGTGGTGGACGTCTGCCACAACGCCGGTATCAGCCGGCGCGTCGTCCGCGCCCGGCCGATCGGCGTGGTCAAAGGCTAGCGTGAACTTTCACCTTTCGGATGAGCAGCGGTTGATCCACCAGACGGTCCGCGACTTTGCTGTCCGCGAGATCCGCCCGCACGCCAGAGAGTGGGACCGAGAGGGGGCCTTCCCGCTCTCCCTCGTCCCCACACTGGCTGCCCTCGGGCTGTGGGGGATGACGATCCCGTCCACGTATGGCGGATCCGGCGTTGATACCGTGAGCCTTGCGCTGGCCATCGAGGCGCTGGCCTGGGGGGACGGCGGCATCGCGCTGGCCGTCGCGAGTCACAACTCGCTGTGCGCGGGGCACATCGCCCGATTCGCCAGCGAAGAGCAGAAGCGGCGCTACCTCCCACGCCTGGCGTCGGGCGAGGCGCTGGGGGCTTGGTGCCTGACCGAGCCCGGGGCGGGCAGCGACGCGGGGGCGATCCAGACGCGCGCCGAACGGCGCGGCGACACCTGGATCATCAACGGGACGAAGGTCTTCGTCACCCAGGGCAGTATCGGGGGCGTGTACGTCGTCATGGCCTCAACCGACCCGGCCCGCGGCCGGGACGGGATCTCCGCTTTCATCGTGGAGCGAGACTCCCCGGGCCTGCGGATCGGGAAGAAGGAAGACAAACTCGGGGTGCGCAGCAGCGACACCGCCGAGGTGGTCTTCGACGACTGCGAGGTCGCGGCGGCAACGCTGATCGGGCAGCCCGGCGAGGGATACCGGCAGGCGATGCGGGTGCTGGAGCGGGGCCGGATCGGGATCGGCGCGATGGCGGTGGGGCTGGGGCGTGCGGCGCTCGACGCGAGTGTCACCTATGCGCGGGAGCGGCAGACATTCGGCCGGCCCATCGCCGATCACCAGGCGGTGGCGTTCATGATCGCGGACATGACCGCGGAACTGGATGGCGCCTGGCTGCTGGTGGCGCGCGCTGCCTCGGTGGCCGATCAGGGCCGGCCGTTCCGGCGTGAATCCTCGATGGCCAAACTCTACGCCTCCGAGGCAGCGGCCAGGGCGGCGGCAAAAGCGGTGCAGATTCACGGCGGATACGGCTTCATCAAGGACTACCCGGTGGAGCGGATCTACCGTGACGTGAAACTCTGCGAGATCGGCGAGGGGACGTCGGAGATCCAGCGAATCATCATCGCACACGCTTTGTTTGAGGGCAGCGCATGAGTCGCATCGATCCACCAGCCACAGACGCCTTCCTCGAACGGCTCGCGCGAGAGCCGCTCCTGGCCGATGGGGCCATGGGCACCATGCTGTACGCGCGCGGGGTCCCCTTCGACCAGTCATTTGACGCCCTGAACCTGAGCCGCCCTGATCTGGTGACGGCCATTCACCTAGAGTACATCGGGGCGGGCGCCGAGTTGATCGAGACAAACACCTTCGGCGCGAACCGGTTTCGACTTAGCCGGCACAACCTGGAGGATCAGGTGCGCCACATCAACCTTGCGGGCGCGGCGGCCGCGCGGGCCGCGCGTGAAGCCTCCGGAAAGCAGGTGTGGATCGCCGGCTCGATCGGGCCGATCGGCCGGCCCCTCGCGCCGCTCGGCGCGGTCACGCCCGCCGAGGCGCGCCGGGCCTTCGCCGAGCAGGCGACCGCTCTCGCCGAGGGTGGCGTGGACCTGTTGATCTTTGAGACGTTTACCGACCTCAACGAACTGGCCGAGGGGGTGGCGGCCGCGCGGGAGGCCATGGACCTCCCCATCATCGCCCAGATGACCT
>JANONS010000015.1:0-1972 GCA_031420915.1 Armatimonadota bacterium | reverse complement strand
GCGCTGATGGTGTGGCGATGCGGGGGGCGGATGTGGGTGCTCGTGGCGGTGGCACTGGGTGTGGCGATGGCCGCCGCCCTGGCCGCAGTCCCCGCCGGGGCGCAGGGGAAACGGGATACCGTCGTCATCGGGATGACGCAGGAGCCCGACCGGATCGGTCTCTTCTCGATCATGGACGCGGCGGGGGCGGTTGAGAACGCCGTGTTCGCCTACGTCACACCGTTCACAGACCGATGGCGGCGGACGCCGCTCATGGTTGAAAAATTGCCCACGCTTAAGGACGGTGACTGGGTGGTTCTGCCCAACAACAAGATGAAGGTCACCTGGCGCCTGCGGCGGGGCTTCACCTGGCACGACGGCCGGCCGGTGACGGCGTTGGACTGGCGTTTCACCTACGGCATGGTGCGCAACCCGCAGACCCCGGGGAGCCGTTTCATCGTGAGCAAGGTGGATAATGTCCTCGTCCCCACGCCCAATGATCCCTACACGATGGTGGTGCAGTGGAACGAACTCTGGCCCTTCGCGGGGAGCGAGCCCTTCGGCGGAGCCTATCCGTTCCCGCGTCATCTGCTGGAGGCGGCATACCTCAAGGACCCCGGCAGACTGCCCGCTCACCCGTACTGGCGGGCCCCGGTGGGGCATGGGCCCTATCGGGTTGTGGAGTGGGTACCGGGCAGCCACATCACGTTGGAGGCGTATGAGCGGTTCCCTCTGGGCGCGCCTCGGATTAAGAAGGTCATCTTCCGGTTTATCCTCGACAGCACCGTGTTGCAGGCCAACCAGATCGCGGGCTCCGTGGACGCCACCGCCATCAACGGCTTCAACTGCCAGGCGGTAGAGGTGATTGAGCAGCGCAGTCCCCAGATCAGGGCCAACCTGCGCGAAGGGATGAGCTGGGAGCGGATCGACTTCAACCCGGACAATGAGTGGCTGCGGGACAGGCGAGTCCGCCAGGCGATCGCGCACGCCATCGACCGGGCGGCCATCGCCGACCTCTCGTGCTCGGGAGGCCGGCAGCCGGTGGCGCACACCTGGCTGTCGCCGCGCCACCCGGCCAGCAACCCCAACGTCAGGAAGTACGACTATGACCCGCCGCGGGCCAGGGCGCTGCTGGCTGAGGCGGGTTTCACGCCCGGGCCTGACGGCATCCTGCGCGATCCGGCAGGGAAGCGCGTCGAGATGACGATCATGACCACCGCCGGGAATGCCATCCGGGAGCAGATCGAGGTGGTCATCAAGGACCAGTTGAGGCAGGTGGGGATCGACCTGCGGATCGATAACCGTCCCGCGTCGGTGTTCCTGGGTCCGGTGATCAACCGGCGCCAGTTCCCGCACATGGCGCTGTACCGCAGCGGCTTCACGCCGGAGAGCCTCCCCTTCAACCGGTTCCACAGCACGCAGATCCCGCGGCCCGAGAACAACTGGGAAGGGGATAACCGCGCGGGATGGCGAAATGCCGAGAACGACCGCCTCTGGGACCAGCTGAGTACCGAACTGGACGAGCGGAAGCGCATCGCGCTGTTAAGGCGGCAGCAGGAGGTCTTTGCCGACGACCTGCCAAGCCTGCCTCTGTTCTTCGCCCTCAACCTGACGACCTCGCACAGGGCGCTGCGGGGAGTCCGGCCCACGGGCCTGAGCGGTTCCTTCCTGCCCTGGAACATCTGGGAGTGGAAGTGGGAACAGTGAGGTGATCTCGTGGCCGAGACATTACTATCAGTCAAGAACCTGAAGACCTACTTCTACACCGACGAGGGTGTGGTCAAGGCCGTCGACGGACTGACCTATGAGCTGCACAAGGGGGAGACGCTCGGTATCGTCGGCGAGTCGGGGTGCGGCAAGACCGTCCACGCGCTCTCGGTGATGCGGCTGATCCCCTCACCCCCGGGGAAGATCGTTTCCGGCGAGATCCTCTTCGAAGGCAAGAGCCTGCTCCACCTCTCCGATGAGGAGATGCGCCGCATCCGGGGTAACC
>JANONS010000014.1:0-5365 GCA_031420915.1 Armatimonadota bacterium | reverse complement strand
CCCGCCTTCACGTGCAGATTCTTAACTGTGAGCATGGTTCATCCTTTCGAGGCCCCGTGTTCAGGCTAAGTGCTTTGGTGCGGAGGGCCATCTGCTTTATGTCGGCGCCGGCAGACCGGCCCGCCTTCGCAGGAAGGGTTCCTTCATGATCTTCTCCTGGAGTTTCAGGACGCCCTCATAGAGCGCCTCCGGCCGCGGCGGGCAGCCCGGGACGTAGACGTCGACCGGGATCACCGTGTCGATCCCCTTCAGGATCGAGTAGTTGTCGTAGTAGAAGGGGCCGCCGGAGGTCGCACACGAGCCCATAGAGATCACGTACTTCGGTTCAGGCATCTGCTCCCACAGCCGGCGGACAATGGGAGCGATCTTGATCGTCGCCCGGCCGGCCACGATGATCAGGTCGGCCTGGCGGGGGCTAGCGCGGGGGATCACGCCGATCCGGTCGAGGTCGAAGCGGCCAGCAAAGGCGGCCATCATCTCGATGGCACAGCAGGCCAGGCCGAAGGTGAGGGGCCACAGGCTACCGGCCCGGCCCCAGTTCAGCAGCTGCTCCATATTGGTCAGGATGACGCTGCCCCCGGGTAGGGCGTCGATGACCTCCACCAGGCGGTCCACCGGCGCGACACTACTCGTCTGGGGCTGCTCATCAGGCTGGGATGCCCGCCCCAGGGGCTTTGCTGTCTCCGGTGGCTCAGCCATGCCTGCTCCTCTCTTTGACATTGCTCCTCCTACCCTTCGGACGGGATCGGCGTTGGCAAAGGCCTACGGGACTTCAATCTGCACGTCCTCCCCCTGCACGACCACGCGATAGGGGCGCACGGGTGCTAGTGCTGGCGGCATGACCACCGCCCCCGTGCGGATGTCGAACTGGCTGCCATGACACGGGCAGGTCACCAGGAACTCCTCGACCTCCCCCTCGGCCAGCGGGCACCCGCGGTGGGGACAGGTGTTATCGATCGCGTACCACCCCTCCTCACGGCGGAAGAGGGCGATACCACGGCCCCCCACCTCGACCGCCCGGGCCTCGCCCGGACTGAGCTCCGAGACATGCGCCACCGTCAGCAGTGCCATCTAGCCGACGCTCCCCTCGAGGCTAACGCTCAGCAGCTTCTGCGCCTCGACGGCGAACTCCATCGGCAGCTCCTTGAAGACCTTCTTGGCGAAGCCATTGACGATCATCGAGACCGCGTTTTCAGCCGAGAGACCGCGCTGTCGGATGTAGAAGATCTGGTCCTCGCCGACCTTGGACGTGGACGCCTCGTGCTCCATCCGGGCCGAGGCGTTCTTCACCTCGATGTAGGGGAAGGTGTGGGCGCCGCACTTATCGCCGATGAGCAGCGAGTCGCACTGCGTGTAGTTGCGCGCTCCACTGGCGCTCTTAAGGATCTTGACCAACCCGCGGTAGGTGTTCTGGCCGTGGCCCGCGGAGATGCCTTTGGAGACGATCGTGCTTCTTGTGTTCTTGCCGATGTGGATCATCTTGGTGCCCGTGTCGGCCTGCTGGTAGTTGTTGACGAGGGCGACGGAGTAAAATTCCCCGACGGAGTTGTCGCCTTGCAGGATGACCCCGGGGTACTTCCAGGTGATCGCCGCGCCCGCCTCCATCTGCGTCCACGAGACCTTGGAGTTCCTCCCCAGGGCCTTGCCGCGCTTGGTGACGAAGTTGTAGATGCCGCCCTTGCCGTCTTTGTCCCCCGGGTACCAGTTCTGGATGGTCGAGTACTTGATCTGAGCGTCGTCGAGGGCGATCAGCTCCACCACCGCGGCGTGCAGCTGGTGCGTGCTCCGCTTGGGCGCGGTGCACCCCTCCATGTAGCTCACGTAGCTGCCTTCATCGGCGATGATCAGCGTGCGCTCGAACTGGCCGGTATCCGCGGCGTTGATGCGGAAATACGTGGACAACTCCATGGGGCAGCGCACGCCTCTGGGGATGTAGACAAACGATCCGTCGGTGAAGACCGCAGAGTTCAGAGTCGCGAAGAAGTTATCGGTGTACGGCACCACCGACCCCATATACTGCTTGACCAGCTCGGGGTGCTTCTGCACCGCCTCGGTGAACGAGCAGAAGATGACCCCCACCTCCGCCAGCTTTTCCTGGAACGTCGTCGCCACCGAGACGCTGTCAAAGACCGCATCGACGGCGACACCGGCGAGGCGATTTCGTTCCGCCAGAGGAATGCCCAGCTTTTCGAACGTGGCGAGCAGCTCCGGGTCGATCTCATCGGGGCTGGCCGGGGTTCCCTTTGGCTTCGGCGCCGAATAGTACACGATGTCCTGGTAGTCGATCGGCCCGTAATGAATGTTGGCCCACTTCGGCTCTTTATTCAATTGCTCCAACGTCGCCCAATGCCTGTAGGACTTCAGCCGCCATTCCAGCATCCACTCGGGCTCATTCTTCTTGGCCGAGATCAGGTGGATGATGTCCTCGTTCAGCCCGCGAGGGGCGGCGTCGGTTTCGACCTCCGTCACAAATCCGTACTTGTACTCGCGGTTGGCGAGGGCTTCGATCGTGCTCGTGTCAGTGGTCATGACTTCCTCCCTCTTGAAGTCGCTTCGGACGGCGTCGCGATGAGCTTTGCGAGGACCCATCGCCACCCCTTCACTTCCCCTAGGATGTGGGGGTGACACAGGATCTCCAGAGCGAGCAGCCGGACCTCCAGGGCGAATGTCGCATCCCACGGGGCCGCACCTCGCGGCTGGCCCTCCAGCGGCCGCGGCCACGTGAGGAGCGCTGCGCTCACAAGCGCGTGCTCTCGGCACAGGAGCGACTGGAGACCGACGGCGTTGCCGTGCATGCGCCCTCAGCTCCTCCCGGTTCCCCCTGAGCAGCTCGGGCAGGGGCACAGCCGGCGGAGTCGCTCGAAGGGGTAGATACCCGTCCGATGCCCGTCGCTCCAGACGAAGCGCACGGCGTAATTGCCCACCAGGTCGATCGCCTCGGCGCGGACTTCCTCCGAGATCTCCGCTGGATTCAGGCGACGCTTGCCCGTCCACTCATCCACACAGTTCGCGCACGGGCATTCCCGTCGCAGGTAGGGCCACGGAAAGGTGCTCACATGGCCGTCCGCCCAGGTAATGCGCAGGGCTGCACCAGCCACTTTCTCTAGCTTGCGGGGTTCTGCAGGAGCCTCGACACTCATGGATCCACCGCTCCCCCTATCCTGGGACCTCTGCGATTTCCAGGGACGCCGCCGACGTGTAGGTGTAGTTGCGGATACTGACCTGGGCGGCAACCTGCTCTACTATGGCGCGGTACGCCTGGGCCAACGACCCCTGGGGCTCCGCCACCACGATCGGCGTCCCGGTGTCAGCATGGTGACGGATCGCCCGATCAAGCGGAATCTCTCCCAGGAAGGGGATGTCCAGCTCCTCGCTGCGCCTGCGGGCCCCACCGTGGCCGAAGATCTCCTCCCGGACCCCGCAGTGCGGGCACACGTAGTAGCTCATGTTCTCTACGATACCCAGGACATGGACTTTGGTCTGTTGGAACAGGCGCAGCGTCTTCATCGAGATTATCAGCCCCACGTCCTGGGGGGTCGTCACGATCACCGCCCCCGTCACCGCCACACTCTGGACGAGCGTGATGTGGACATCGCCCGTCCCCGGAGGAAGATCTACCACCAGGTAGTCCAGATCGCCCCAGTCCACCCGGAACAACCCCTCTTGCAAGGCCTTGGTGGCCATGGGGCCACGCCAGATCAGGGGCTGGTCGCCGCGGGTGAAGAACCCCATGGACATCAGGCGGATGCCGTGGCGCTCATGAGGGATGATCCGCTCGTCTTTGACGGCCATGGGCGCGTCCGTGCCGACCATGATGGGGATGCTTGGACCGTAGATGTCAGCATCCAGGAGGCCCACGCGCGCCCCCGCCTGGGCCAGTGCGCACGCGATGTTCACGGCCACCGTGGACTTGCCCACCCCGCCCTTGCCGCTGCCTACGGCGATGACGTTGCGCACATTGGCCATCGCCGATTTGTCCAGGCCGGGGTGCCGGCGCACCTCGGCCGTCATCGTTACCTGGGCTTCCTTAACGCCGGGCAGGGCGAGCACGAGCTTGCGGGCCTGTTCCTGCATCTGATCCTTCACCGGGCAGGCTGGCGTCGTGAGGTTAATCTCCAGGCTCACCGCCGCCCCCTGGATCTTGACATTCCGCACGAACCCCAGGGAGACGATGTCCCGATGGAGGTCGGGATCCTGGATCTGCCCCAATGTCTGCAAGACATCTTGCTCGCTGATGCTTGCCTGGGCCATGCTTTCTCCTCCCTTGGCCTTAGCGCGATATCGCTGCCAGAACATAGCCTTAGGCCACCAGGCACCCGGCTTCTATCACTAACTAATCAGTACGGCATAGCCTCCACACTATGGATCTCGGGAACCGCCTCGCGCACCAGGCGCTCGATCCCTGCCTGCAAGGTCATCATGGAGTGCATGCAGCCCACGCAGGCGCCAGCCAGCCGGATCTGTGCCACGCCACCTGCGATGTCCACGAGCTCGACATCGCCGCCGTCGCCTTGAATAGCCGGGCGGATATGCTCCAGGATGGCCTCAACCCGGACCAGGAGCGCCTCCTTTTCAATAGCCTGACTGTCGAGCATTTCTCTAAGCTCCGCGGCAGTGCGCTAGGATCAGGAGCATCCTCGTCCGTCGTCGCCGCAGGGGTCCGGAGCCCCGGCGTCGTCGGCCGTCTTGAACGAGTGCCCGCAGCCGCAGGTCGATACGGCGTTGGGATTGCGGACGGTGAACCCCTGGCCCATGACGGAGCTGACGTAGTCGATCTGGACGCCGGCCAGCACCCGGGCGGCCAGGGGATCCAGCAGCACCCGCACGCCGTGGGCCTCGACGACCTGGTCGTCCTCCGCGGGGCCGCGGTCCAAGGCCATGCCGTAGGAATAGCCCTCGCATCCGCCCTTGTCCACGGAGAGCCGCAGGCAGAGCTCAGGGTCTCCCTGCTCGGCGGAGAGATCGCGGATCTTGGCCGCGGCCTGCTCAGTCACAGTAATCATCTTGTCTCCTCCTCCGCGGCCCCCGGTTTCCCCGAACAGCCGGGACCGGCCTGGCCGGCGGTTGAACCGCCGCACCTGGTAGGCCGGGTCTTTCCCCAATGAGTGCGCGGCTCTCTTCCCCGTTCATCGGAGGCTCAAACTCAGCCTCGGTGCGCGCTTCCTCGGCCGGGCGCATCTGTCTCCTCACTCAATGAGCGAGTTGACGAGCGGTCGCTGTTCGCTTCCCGCCCCTCTTCGCTGGCATCGAGACCGCAGTCTCCCTTGGTCCGAAGAGCCTCTTGACTGCACCTTAGCCTTTCACAAGGGCATCGATATCCTCTCGGGTGTTGTAAAGGTAGGGGCTGGCACGTGCGGTGGCATCC
>JANONS010000013.1:0-1638 GCA_031420915.1 Armatimonadota bacterium | reverse complement strand
CGTGAGGGCGTGGGATCTCGCCATCTTTTGTCAGAGGATGGAGGAGTACTCGAATAGCCTGACCGCGGTGGTGGTGCCTGAGCGCATCGACGCGGATGCGGTCGTGCGGATGGCCGCCGAACGGCTCAACCTCTCGCTGGGCAAAGGGCTGGGGCGTCTTGGGGGGCGCGTGTTCCGGATCGGGCACCTGGGCGCGCTGAACGAACTGGAGGTCCTGGCGACGCTGGCCGGCGTGGAGATGGCGCTCACCATGGCCGGCGTCCCGGTGCGGCTGGGGGCCGGGGTGACAGCAGCCCAGCAGTTCTTAACCGAACATCACCTGCCGAAAGCCGCGCCGGCGTAAGGGAGGAAAGTCCTCCCTGTCCGCGAACTCTGCCAACCACACTCTGCACGCCTCATAGGGAGGGAATGGAGCATGCGCACGTCGCGAGGGTTCACGGTCATCGCAATGGCGCTGATCGCCGCGGCCGCCCTCAGCCTGACGACCGTCCCCCAGGTCGGCGCCCAGCAGCGCGTCATCATCATCAGGTTAGGGCACGTGGGCTTCCCAGGTTCCCTGTTTGACCTCACGGCCAACGAGTATGCCCGACGTGTCAACCGGGAGCTCGCGGGTCGGGTGGAGATGCGTGTCTTCCACTCCAGCCAGCTCGGAACGGATGCGGACATGCTCCGGGGGGTGCGGGTGGGCGCCCTGGAGATGTTCCTCCCCTCCACGCTCATGAGCACGGTGGATGATCTGTTTGGCGTCTTCGAGATGCCGTACATCATCGTCGACCACCGGCACATGAGGGCGGTGGCCGAGCACCCCGAACTCAGGAAGACCCTCTTCGACCGGCTGCCCACGAAGGAGGGGCTGCGTGTGCTGGCCTTCTGGGAGAACGGGTTCCGCCACATCACCAACAATGTCCGGGCGGTTAACCGGCCGGAGGACCTTCGTGGGATCAAGCTGCGGATCCCGGGAGGAGTGTGGCGGCAGAAGATGTTCCAGTCGTACGGGGCGAACCCGACGCCTATGTCGCTCGCCGACGTCTTCTCCGCCCTTCAGACGGGCGTGATGGACGGGCAGGAGAACCCCATCGCTCAGATCTTTGGCTCGAAGTTCCACGAGGTGCAGCGGTTCCTCTCGATGACCGGCCACGTCTACACCCCAGCCTATCCCACTGCCGGCGAGCGGTGGTGGCAGACCGTCCCGGCGGACATCCGTATCGAGCTCCGCCGGATCGCTGAAGAGGTGGAGGCGTTCGCGCGCGCCAACGGCGAGCGCCTGGACGGCTCGCTCATCGACGACATGCAGAGGGCCAACCCGCGCCTCCGCGTGAACACCGTCGACAACAGACCATGGATCGACGCCTCCAGGGCTATCTACGAGGAGTTCTCGAAAGAGGTACCCGGCGGCGCCGCGCTCATCAGATTGATCCAGTCGCTGCGCTGACCGATGGCAAGCCCACAGTCAGAGGCGGGGCGGGGGGCGCACCCCTCGCCCCCGGCGTGGGGGCCTGCGCGCACGTTTGATCGCCTGATCGTTGCCCTGGAGGTCTACTGCACCATCCTCATGGTCGGGATGGCCGTCATCGTCCTGACCGGGGTGTTCTACCGGTATGCGATCCAGCGGGCGCTCCCCTGGTACGATGAGTTTGC
>JANONS010000012.1:0-5475 GCA_031420915.1 Armatimonadota bacterium | reverse complement strand
CCGGGTTCATCCGCGAGCGCGATGAGGTCGCGCTCGAAGATGTCCCCGGGAGCGGTCACCCGCCAGACCTGCTTGCGGCCCGGCAGCGTCGCCTTGCCCGTGCTCAGTTTGATGCGGTACCCCTCCACGTCCTCCACGAGTTTGTAGACGCCACCCACGTGGGGCGCGTCCGCCGACGTCCCGAGCTCTGTGCCCACCCCGAAGATATCCGCGGCGGCACCCGCGAGGATCAGGTCGGCGATCTTGAGCTCGTTGAGGTCGCCGCTGAGGACGATCTGCGTGTCGCGGAGGCCCGCGGCATCGAGCATCGCCCGAACCCGCCGGCTCGCGGCCACCAGATCCCCGCTGTCGATGCGCACGCCGTGGAGACGGTGGCCCCGCGCAGCCAGCTCCCCGGCGACCACGATCGCCCGCTCCGCGCCTGTGAGGGTGTCAAACGTGTCGATCAGCAGCACGGAGTTGTCCGGAAAGTCCTCCGCGAACGCGCGAAAGGCGGACAGCTCATCCTGGAAGGACATGATGTAGGAGTGGGCCATCGTGCCGAAGACCGGGATGCCGTAGAGGTGGCCGGCCAGCACGCAGGAGGTGCCCAGGCACCCGCCGATGTAGGAGGCGCGGGCGACTTTCAGGGCTGCGTCGGCGCCGTGGTCGCGGCGCGGGGAGTAGTCGATGATCCCGCGCCCCTGAGCCGCCAGCGTGACCCGCGCCGTTTTGCTGGCGATCATCACCTGAAAATTCAGCGTGTTGAGCAGGAAGGTCTCAATGATCTGCGCGTCGATGCGCGGCGCCGTCACCTCCAGCAGGGGCTCCGGGGGAAAGAAGATCTCCCCCTCGGGTATGGCGCGGACCGTGCCGGTGAAGCGGAACTCGCGGAGATAGCCCAGGAAGCCGTCGCTGAAGCGGCCCAGCGACCGGAGGTACGCGAGCGCCTCCTCGTCGAACCGCACGTGCTCCAGGTAATGGAGCACCGACTCGAGCCCGGCGCTCACCAGGAAGGAGCGGTTGGGCGGCAGTTCGCGGACGAAGACGTCGAAGGTGGCGGGGTCGTTCATCTGCTGGCGGAAGTAGCTGTCGGCCATCGTCAATTCGTAGAGGTCTGTGAGCAGCCCCATGTTCCGGGGCGTGACGAAGCCGAAGGCCGGATAGTCGGACATGCGACAGGATCCTACAGGTAGCCCTGCCGGCGGAAGAGGACCAGCATGGCGGCGGCCAGCGTGGCCATGATGCCGAGGATGATCCAGAACCCATAGGGCGACTCGAACGACGGAAACGGCCGGGTGAAGTTCATCCCGTAGATGCCGGTGATCACCGCCAGGGGACCGACGATGGCCGTGACCACCGTCAGCACTTTCATGACCTCGTTGAGGCGGTTGCTGACAAGGGTTAGGTAGATCTCCAGCGCCCCGGTCAGCAGGTCCCGGTGCGTGTCGATCTGATCGGTGATGCGCAGCACGTGGTCGTAGATATCGCGGAAGTAGAGGATGACCGCCTCCGTTACCAGGACGGTCTCGCGCCGCATCAGGACGTTCAGCGTATCCCGCAGCGGCACCACGTGCCGGCGCGCCAGCAGCAGCGCGCGCTTGGTCCGGAAGAGGTTGCCGAGCGTCCCGTGGGTCGGGCGCTTGAACAGATGGTCTTCCAGGCGCTCGATGTGATCGTCGATCCGGTCGAGCACGGGGAAGTAGGTGTCCACCACGGCATCGAGGATCGTGTAGAGCAGAAAATCCGGCGAGCGCCGCAGACGTCCCGGGGCGCGGACGAGGCGGGTGCGGGCCTCTTCCATCGCCGCCGCGCCGGCCGACCGGACCGTGACGACCGCCCGCGGCGTGAAGAAGATGTCTATTTCGTCGAAGGCCACCTGCGCGCCGTGATGCGGGCGCGCGGCGTGGATGGTTAGGAAGAGGTGGTCATCGTACGCTTCGATTTTCGCGCGCTGGCCGGTCTTCTGCGCGTCCTCCACAGCCAGCGGGTGAAAGCTGAAGACCTCGGTGAGGAGCCGGAGATCATCGGGGCTGGCGCGATCCAGGTCGACCCAGACCGCCTGACCTTCGCGCTCAAGGAGCGTCTGGAGCGGCTCGGTGGGGTCGTTTTCAACTCCGTCTTCGCGGTAGACAGTGACCTGCATCGGTAGGCATGGCGCATCACCCCTGGGCGCCGCCCGTCATTGGGGGTTCGCCACGACGGGCCGCTCTACCTCGGCGGGGGACCGAGGAAGTCTTGGAGGGTCGGCCGAATCCCACTAACATGCCTACTGGTCCGCTGATCCCTGCAGGTCCTCTTCGTAGATGGTTTCTGGTCGCAATTGTGGGACTTGCCGTCGCTCTGTGGAGCGGTCCCCTCGTCGCGGCTCCGTTGCTGGCCCAGGGCACGCCGCCCTGTGTCGCGACCCGGCCCGATGCTTTGGGGCCATTCTACAAACCCGACGCCCCGGTCAGAGCGAGTGTGGGCCGCGGGCATGTGCTCAAGGGCGTGGTACGAGCGGCAGCCGGGTGCCAACCCATCGCCGGAGCGCGGATCGAGTTCTGGCTGGCGGGACCCAGCGGCCAATACGACGACGACCACCGGGCCACGGTCTTCTCCGATCCTACAGGGATGTATCGGTTTGAGAGCAACTTTCCACCAGGGTATGGCGGCCGTTCCCCTCATATCCACGTGCGCGTCACAGCGGAGCGGCACCAGACCCTGGTCACGCAGTATTACCCGCGTGCGAATCAGACCGATGGCACGTTCGATCTTGTGCTCATCCCTGTAAGGTGATGCAGGCGCGGGCGCTCACCGAGACGCAGGTCCGGGAGCACGTGTTCGTCTGGACGCTCGGCGGCGACAGTATCCACACCAGTTACGGCACCAACTGTATCGCGCTCATCGGAGCGGACGGCGTCCTCCTGGTCGACCCGCTGATTGCCCCCGCCCATGCCAGGCTGGTCGAGACGGCGCTGCGGGAGAAGACCTCGGCCCCCGTGCGCCTGGTCGCGCTCACCCATCACCACACCGATCACACCCTGGGCGCCTCGTGGTTCGCGCGGCAGGGCGCGGCGGTCATTGCGCACCGGGCCTGCCGGGAGCGCATGGCGGCGGAGCACCCGACGCTGATCGAGTCCCGCCGCCGCGCCGCCGAGACGCAGGAACTCTTTGCGGACGCGGTGCCGGTACTGCCTGCGGTGACCTTTGACGAAGGCCTGACGCTGCACGTCGGAGCGTCGGAGGTGGAGGTCTGGCATCCCGGGTGGGGGCACACGCCGGGCGACGCCTTCCTATTTCTGCCGGAGGAGCGGCTGGCGATCTGCGGCGATCTTCTCTTCAGCGGCTATCACTACAACTATGAGGATGCCAGGATCCCCGGTGTGCGGGAGGGGCTGCGTGCCCTCCGCGCGCTCGACGCCGACACCTTCATCCCCGGCCACGGGTCGGCCTCCGGTGCGGCGGCACTGGAGGAGCAGGCCGCGTACCATGACGCGGTGGAGGCCATCGTGCGGGAGGGTGTGGCGAGTGGCCTGGACGATGAAGCAATGATCGCGGAGGTGCGCGCCCGCTATCCTGCCCGCCTGCTGGCCTTCGTGATTCCCTCCGCGCTCTCGCGCTTCAAGGAGTGACCTGCATGGGGCGTCAAAGTACACTGGATAGGTAGGCATCCCCAGGAGGTGAGATGAACATGGCCGAGGTGCGCGTCGGCGATCATGCGCCTGATATCACATTGGTGAACTTGGACCGCCAGCCGGTCCGGCTTCCGACCCTCTTCGGTCAGCCGCTGGTGCTGGCGTTCTTCCCCGGAGCCTTCACGGGCGCGTGCACACGAGAGGCGTGCACCTTCCGAGACGGCCTTAACGCCTTCGAGGAGGCCGGGGCGCGGATCATCGGGGTCAGCGTGGACAGCCCGTTCGCCCAGAAAGCCTGGGCCGAGCAGCACGGGCTGACATTTACGCTGCTGAGCGATTTCAACCGGCAGGCGGTGAAGGCCTTCGGCGTCGAGGATCCCAACTTCGGCAAGGGCCTCCTGCCGGGGGTGGCCAAGCGATCGGTGTTTGTGCTCGACCGGGACGGAAAGATCACCTACCGCTGGGTGTCAGACGACCCGACCGTCGAGCCCAATTACGACGAGGTGCAGCAGGCGGTCCGCAAGACCAAGGCCGCCGCTCGGATGTAGACACAGAGCCATGCGAAAGCGTGTCATCGTTTTTGCGTAGAGTAAAACAAATCCGGCTGAAGGGACGTCAGGCCACTGGGCCGGCGCCGGAGCGCGCTGTCCCCTCCACCGGTTTGACGAGGTTCGAGAACCGCACACCCACCAGGCGCACCGGGCGGTCGAGCGTGAAACGGTCGAGCAGGACCACCGCCGTCCGCAGCAGGAGGTCGCGGTCGCCGGTAGCCTCTGGCAGCGTCTGCGCCCGGGTGTGCGTCCGGAAGTTGTGGTAGCGGAGCTTCACCGTGACCGTCCGCGCTAGGTAGCCGTCCCCGTGGACGCACTCGTCCCACACCTCCCCTCCCAGCGCGCGGATCGTCCGGACGAGCGTCTCCCGGCGGCGCACGTCCACCTGAAACGTCGTTTCGCGGCTGTAGGACTTCGGCTCCCACTCGGTGACGACCGGACTATCATCGATCCCTCGGGAGATGCGGTGCAGCCACGCGCCATGGTGAGCGCCGAGTAGCTCCTGCAGCTGCTCGACGGACGCTCGCTGGAGGTCGCCCACCGTTTCGACCTGCAGCGCCTCCCGTAGCCGGGCCGCGGTCTTCGGCCCGATGCCCCACAGCACCGTCGCGGGCAGATCGCGCAAACGCTCCTCAACATCGTGCTCCCAGATCACGTTCAGGGCATCCGGCTTCTGCAGGTTGGCGGCGATCTTCGCCAGCAGTTTGTTCGACCCGACCCCCACCGACGCGGTCAATCCCAGTTCGTCGCGGATCCTCTGCTTGATCTCGCCGGCGAGGTGGATCGGGTCCTCATCCCGGTGGGAGACGTCCACGAACGCCTCATCCAGGCTCATCGGCTCGACGAGCGGGGAGTACTCGTGCAGGAGGCGCATTAGCCTGCTGGAGAAGTCCCGATAGGCTGGAAAGTCCACGGGGAGAAAGATAGCGTGCGGGCATCGCTTGAGCGCCGTCCGCAGCGGCATCGCAGAATGGATGCCGTAGACGCGAGCCTCGTAGGAGGCCGTTGAGACGACGCCGCGCTTCCGCGGGTCTCCATCGCCGCCGACCACGACCGGCTGCCCGCGCAATTCTGGCCGGCGCAGTTGCTCGATCGCCGCAAAGAACGCGTCCATATCCACGTGGAGGATGACACGGGCCACACCGGCGGAATTCGACGGGAGGGATAGATGTTCCGGCTGGACGGACAGCGGGCGCTCGTGACGGGAGGGACCTCGGGGATTGGGGAGGCGACGGTCCGCGTCTTCCTACAGGCGGGGGCGCGGGTGGTGATTGCGGCCCGGGGCCAGACACGGGGGCATGAGGCGCTGGACGGTCTGCGCGCGCACG
>JANONS010000011.1:0-3502 GCA_031420915.1 Armatimonadota bacterium | reverse complement strand
CGCCACTCCGCGTCAGTCTTCACTACCCGCGGTATCTCGATAGGCCCGACCAACTGGCCGGCCCGATTGAAGACTTTAGCCCTCATCTCCCGCTCCTGTTGCCGACCACAGTAAGCAGACATGAGTTCTGAGCCCCCATTCCCCCGTACTAATCGGAGGTTCGCGCGCCGAGGCATATCGCCCGCCACCGTGATAGGCCGACCTGCATAACCCGCCGCCTGCCGGCCCACCAGCAGCCCTCCCTCAGACAGCAAGCCATGCTCAGTCTGGATTATCTGGCATTCAGAATGCCGCTGCAATCCTTGAGGAGCATTCGCTCGCGGTCGAGCCTTTGAGGCCGGTCCTACCCACT
Source organism: Armatimonadota bacterium (assembly GCA_031420915.1). GTDB lineage: Bacteria > Sysuimicrobiota > Sysuimicrobiia > Sysuimicrobiales > Humicultoraceae > JANONS01. The sequence continues at coordinate 3,150 of JANONS010000011.1, read as the reverse complement.
ATGGCTTGAACAATCGATTCGGCCGGGCTGCGAACCGCCCCGGGGCCGCGGTTCAGAACATGCGTGTAGATCATGGTCGTGCTCACATCTTGATGCCCTGTGGCACGTCGCGCGTTTGGCAACGCCGGCCCGGCGAACGGCTCCCCTAACAGCGCGCTGGAGCACGGTCTCATGCAGGTGGTGCCGACGCCGCTGGCCGGTCAACCGGTCTACGCATATCCGCGTGGCCGGGAACACCACTGCCATCCCCACTCCCTGCCCGCATTCGGATACCTCCGCATCAGCGCTCCAGGCAGCTCGACCCAGCCAGTGATCGGTCACGTAATGCGAGGCATGCAGAGGCCTCTTCGCGACCTGGGCGGTTATTCTCTAGTCCATCTCCGATCAACCCGGGGGGCTACAAACGAAGATACTCGATGTGAGCAAGATGGCCGTGAGACGCGTCCTGTCCGAGAAATCTCTGGCGCGCCCGGCAGGATTTGAACCTGTGACCTACGGCTCCGGAGGCCGTCGCTCTATCCGCTGAGCTACGGGCGCGCACCGTCATTATACATTGCCGCCCGGCGCGGGGAGATCCTTCCCCCCGCCGGCCACGGGCGCGGGGCGGGCGATCTCGACGGGGTGGCTCACCGGCATCCGGCGCCGGGCCACCAGATCGTCCACGAGGGTGTAGACAACCGGGATGACGATCAGGGTCAGGAAGGTCGAAGTGGTCAGCCCTCCGAGCACGGCGATCCCCAGCGGCCGCCGCCATTCCGCGCCGCTCGTGCCGATGCCCAACGCCACCGGCAGGCCGCCCATGATCGAGACCAGCGCCGTCATCAGGATGGGCCGTAGCCGCGTCTGCGCGGCTTGCAGGATCGCTTCTCGCCTGGGTACGCCGGCCGCGCGCCGCTGTGTGATAAATTCGACCAGCAGGATCGCGTTGTTCACCACGATGCCCGCCAGCATGATGATGCCCAGCAGCGACATCAGGCTGATCGAGGTCCGCGTCACGAGCAGCAGTAGGAATGTCCCCACGGAGGCGAGGGGCAGGCTGAACATGATCACAAAGGGCAGGACAAGCGACTCGAACTGCGCCGCCATGGTCATGTAGACCAGGAGCGACCCGAGCGCGAGCGCGAAGAGCATGTCGCCGAAGGTCTCCTGCTGGAGCTGCGCTTCCCCACCGTACGACACCGTGTAGCCGGGAGACAGCGCGAGGCTGCGGATCCCCGCTTGAATCTCACCGATGACGGCGCCGAGCGGTCGTCCTCGGAGACTCGCGCTGACCACGGCCAGGCGCTGGCGGTCTTTCCGCTCGATCGACGCGGGGGCCCGGCGCGGGACCAGCCTGGCCACTTCGCCCAGCCGCACCGGCGTCCCGTTCACCGACCCGATGTGGAGCTGGGAGAGTTTGCTGACCGCGTCGCGGTCCTCAGCCTCCGACCGCACTGTGATGTTGAACTCCTGCCCCGCCGTACGGTAGCGCGTCGCCACGGTCCCCGCCAGCGCGATGCGCACCTGGCTGCCGACCTCCGCCACCGTCCAGCCGAGCGCCGCCAGCTTCTCCTGATCGAGCACCACCTGAATCTCGCGCTTGCCCGCCTTGAGGTTGGTGTCGACATTGGTGGTGCCCGGGGTCTGCGCCACGATCCGCTCCACCCGGCCCGCCAGTCGTTCCAGCACCCGCGGGTCGGGGCCCCGGAGCTCCACCTGCACGGGGGCATCACCCCCCGCGATCCCCTGAGCGCCGACCTTGATCGTCGCCCCCGCCACCAGCCCCGTGCGCGCCCGCACCTCCTCCATCACATCGTCCACGGATCGGCTGCGACGGCTGCGGTCGATGAGGTTGACGAAGACCTGCGCCTGCTGACCCCCCACCGTGGAGAAGGCGAACTGGCTCTCCACCCCACCGATGAGGGAGAAGGCCGCGTCCACCTCGGGGATACCCGCCAGCACTCGCTCGACCTGCCGCGTCGCGCGATCGGTCTGCGCCAGCGACGTACCGGGCGGCATCGTCAGCGTGATCTGAAACTGCCCGAAATCGCCGGCGGGAAAGAACTCCTTCCCGATGAGCGGAGAGGCCACCACCGCCAGGCTCACCGCGAACAGGAGCGCCGTGGTGCCCAGCACGCGGATGCGGTGGGTCAGTGCCCACTCCAGCCAGCGGCTGTACCAGGCACCTGCGCGGTCGAAGCCGCTATCCCAGGCGCTGAAGACGCGGGCCACGCGGCCCCGTCCCGGCTCGGCCCGCCGCAGCCCGCGCGCGGAGAGCATCGGGGTCAGGGTGAAACCGATGAGGATGCTGAAGAGGTTGGCAAAGACGACCGTCAGACCGAACTGGCGGAAGAACTGTCCCACCAGCCCCCCGGTGAAGGCGATAGGGAGGAAGACCGCCACGTTAGCCAGGTTGCTGGCCAGCACCGCCACTTCGACTTCCCGGGCCCCGCGACGGGCCGCTTCGACCGGCGTCGGCTCCAGCGCCAGGTGGCGGTTGATGTTCTCGTTCACGACGATGGCGTTGTCGATCATCAACCCGATGGCGATGGCCAGGGCCAGCAGCGAGAGCACGTTGAGCGAAAAGCCGAAGAAGAACATGGGGATGTAGGTGGCGACGATAGCGGCGGGTAGCGACAGGGCGATGATCACGGTGCTGCGCAGGTTGTGCAGGAAGAGGAAGACGACGACGGTGGCCAGGATGGATCCCAGAATCAGGTTGCCCTGCACATCCGCCACCGAATCCTTGATGAACAGCGAGTCATCCCGGGCCACGGCGATCGCCACGTCAGGCGGGAGCTGGGCCCGCAGGTCGTCGATCGCCAGGCGGATCCCTTCGGCGACCCTCACGGTGTTGGCCCCCGCCTGCTTCTGAATCGACAGGCCTACGCTGTCACGTCCATTCAGGCGGGTGAACTCCTCGGGCTCCTTGGAGGTGTCGCGCACCGCCGCCACGGCGCGCAGGGGGACGGTATGGCCGTCGCTGTGCCGCAGCCGGAGGGTGCGAATCTCGTCGACCGTGGCGAATTGTCCGACCACACGGACGAGGAACTCCTCCTCCCCGTCGCGGATCCGGCCGGAGGGGATGTTGAGGTTGGCCTCGCGGAGCGCCTCTTCCACGTTGAGCGCGGTCAGCCCCTCCGCGCGCAGGCGGTCCTGGTCGACCTCGAT
>JANONS010000010.1:0-4764 GCA_031420915.1 Armatimonadota bacterium | reverse complement strand
AATTCCTCGGGGAGATCTACGATGCGGACTGGGGCAGCAGCGTTGCCTTCGAGGATCCCGACGGCAACGTCCTCAAGTTGATGCAGCCGCCAGGTTCGTGAGGCACGGTCACGTACGGGCTCGCGCCGCCAGACGATGCGGCTGCTGACGCTGCTCTCGGACTTCGGTGTGAATTCCCCATACCCGGCGGCGATGAAGGCCGTGGTCGCCGCGCGCGTGGCGGCGCAGTGTCTCGACATCAGCCACGCAGTGAGCCGCCACAACGTGCGGGAGGGCGCGTTCCTCCTCGCCTCGGTCGTGCCGTTCTGCCCCGCGGGCACAGTCCACCTGGCGGTGGTCGACCCCGGGGTGGGCACCACACGGCGTCCCCTGTTGGTTCAGGCGGGCGGGCAGTACTTCGTCGGGCCCGACAACGGGCTGCTCATGCCAGCGGCCCGGCGGCTCGGGGTCCCGCAGGCCTACCATTTAGATCCCGCGGTCGGGCTTGTCCCGCGCTCGGCCACCTTCCACGGCCGCGACCTCTTCGCGCCGGCGGCGGCCCGTCTGCTGCTTGGAGAACCCCCATCCCGTCTCGGCCGCCTGATTGGCGATCCGGTGGATCTCGCCTTTGCGCGCGGGGAATGGGCGGGTGAGGTCCTCAGCGGAGAGGTCATCTACGTGGATCACTTTGGGAACCTGATCACGAGTATCCCGGAGAGCACCGTTGCGCCCGGCGCCGCCTTCGACCTGGAGACCCCGCAGGGGACGCGGCGAGTGCGCATGCGCGCGACCTACGGGTCGGCGGCGCCCGCGGAACTCACACTGGTCGCGGGAAGCGAGGGGCTGCTCGAGATCGCAGTGAGGGAAGGGAATGCGGCCGCGGAGACGGGGTTCCGCGCGGGCGCGCCCGTCCGCCTCCGCGCCGTCAGAGGAACACAGGCATAATCTCGGGCGTTGGAGGGAATGTACAATAGACCGGACGTGAGGACGGGGCACGATGCGTGAGATCAACCTGGTGATCGCGTTTGCCGCCGGCGTGCTGGGGTTTCTCTCCCCCTGCATCGTGCCGCTGATCCCGGGCTACATCTCCTTCGTCTCGGGCGTGTCGCTCACGGAGATGGACGTGGCGGAGCGGAGGAAGCACCTCGGCCGCGTCCTCCTGTCCACGGTGCTTTTCGTCCTCGGGTTCGCCGTGGTTTTCAGCGCGCTCGGGGCGTCGGCCTCGCTGCTGGGCGGTTTCATCCTGACCAACCGCCGGCTGCTCAGTCGCATCGGCGGCGTGTTGGTGATCGCGCTGGGTCTCGCGGTCCTGTTGCGGATGCCCGCCCTCCTCCGCGAGCGAAAGTTTCACTTCACCCGCCGCCCTCTCGGTCTCGTGGGCGCCTTCCCGGTCGGCATGGCATTCGGCTTTGCCTGGACCCCGTGTGTGGGGCCGGTGCTCGCCGCCGTCCTGACCCTGGCCGCGACCGAGCAGGACGCGGGGCGCGGCGCCCTGCTGCTCTTCGCGTACGCGCTCGGCCTGGGGATCCCCTTTCTCCTCTCCGCGCTCCTCATGACGGTGGCCTTCAACTCGCTGGCCTGGCTGCGGCGGTACAGCCGGCCGATCACGGCGGCAAGCGGCGTCTTTCTGGTGATCATGGGCGTCGCGCTGGTGACCGATGCGCTCTTCACGTTGAATACCTGGATCCTGCGCCTCTTCCCATTCCGGCCGGCGCTCTAGGACCGGGGAGCATAGGAGGACCATGCGCACCTGGCATCATCGCAACGCGTTGCTGATCCTGCTGCTGGTCATCGCGGTGGCGGGCGTCTCACATGCCGGCCGGGCCGCACCCGCGGACGCCGGTCTGGTGCTGGAAGCCATTCAGGTGCTGGACCGGGAGTATGTCGACCAGAGCCTGGTAGGACGCGTTCGGCTCCTCAACGCGGCGCTGGAGGGAATGCGGGGGACCCTGAGCCGCGCTGGCATCGCCGTGGAGTTCGCCCAGATCCCATCAGGGACGCCGGCCGCCGAGGCGGAGAGGATCTTCCGCGAGCGGTTCGACGCTGCGGTGAGCGCAGCCCAGGGCAGGGTCCCGGTGCAGGAGATGACCTATGCCGCCATCCGGGCGATGACAGTAATTCTCAATGATTCCCACACCGGGTTCCTGACGCCCCAGCAGTACCGCGAACGGCTGGCACGGCAGAGCCGTCAGGTGCTGTTCGCGGGTGTCGGCATGGTGATCCTGCCGAAGGATGGACGGTTCTATGTGTGGCAGGTTATCCCGGGCACCCCGGCGGAGCGACAGGGGGTGCGGCAGTTCGACCGGATCGTCCGGGTGGGCACTGTCGCGACCGGGGGGCTGACCTCTGAACAGGTGGTCTCCATGATCCGCGGGCCCTCGGGGACCCCGGTGGCGGTGACGTTCGAGCGGTCGGGGCGGAGCGGGACCTTTACCGTCACGATCACCAGGGCGCCGATCGTGGTGCCCTCGATCTTCGCCGGCCGGATGCTCGAGCCCGGCATCGGCTACCTCCACCTCTATGAGTTTCAGAATGGGGTCTCCCGCGAGACGCGTGTCGTCCTCCAGCGTCTCCTCGCCCAGGGGATGCGTGTGCTCATCCTCGATCTCCGCAGCAACAGCGGAGGCTTCCTCCACGAGTTGAGAGCGGTGCTGAACCTGCTGCTTCCCCCCGGCCTCCCGGTCTATCAGGAGGCCTCAAGCCAGGGGACGCAGGTGGTTCGCACCACGCGTGTGCCCCTGCTGCGATCCCAGGTTCCCGTGCTGGTGCTGGTGGATGAGAGTACCGCCTCGGCGGCGGAACTGCTGGCCGCCGCGATGGCGGAGCATCAGCGGGGAACCGTGGTGGGCATGAAGACGGCCGGCGCGGTCGAAGGCAGCATCCTTGTGGAGCTGTCCGATGGATCGGCGATGAGTGTGACCATCCAGCGGATGTCCACAGGCAAAGGGAGGCGGCTGGAGGGGACCGGCATCCTCCCTGACGTGACGGTCGAGCTCTCTACAGAAGATTTCCTTCAGGGGCGGGACGCTCAGGTCGCGCGCGCGACCCAGATCGCCCGGCAGCGGATCGGCCGCACCGCGTCAGTGCCCGCTCCCAGCATGACCGTCGCCCCGCGCAGGTAACGGATCCTCCCAGACGCAGGCGCCTCCCTCTCGCGCGGAGAACCCTCTTACCGAGTCTCCGATGTCGCTCGTTGATGCGCAGGCACTCGCCGCAGAGGTCGAACGGCGCCGCCCATCCCTGGCCGGCCTGCTGGCCTCCCTGGTCCGGACGGACACGGTCAACCCGCCTGGCGACACCCGACGCGCGGCGGATCTCGCCGGTGCGCGCTTCCGGGATCTCGGTTGTGACTATCAAGTCCTGGACGATGATCCGAAGAAACCGAACCTCCTCCTCCGGGTGGGCACCGGGCGGCCCGAGGTGCTCCTGAACACCCACCTCGACACCGTCCCTCCGGGCGACCGCGCCGCCTGGCGACATGATCCCCTTGGAGCCGAGATCGCCGGGAGGCGCCTCTACGGCCGCGGCGCGGCCGATGCGAAGGGGTGCGTCGCGGCGATGGTGACCGCGGTGGAGACGCTGGTGCGCCTCCGGGCCCCACTGCGCGGATCGCTGCTGCTGACCCTGGTCAGCGACGAGGAAGTGGGCGGGGCCAAAGGCACCGCGATGCTTGTGCAGCGGGGGCTGCTGCGCCCCGACCACGTCATCGTGGGTGAGATCACCAGCAACCGCATCGCGATCGCGGAGAAGGGCATCCTCTGGGTGCGGTTGGTGACCCGGGGGCGCACCGCTCACGGGTCGACTCCCTGGAAAGGGGTGAACGCGATCGGGGCGATGGTGCGGGTGCTGGCGGCGCTGGAAGCGCAGGTCGGTGCGCGCCTCGCGCTGCAGACCCATCCGCTGACCCCGCCCCCGTCGCTCAGCGTGGGCACCATTGTGGGCGGGCTCGCCACCAACGTGGTCCCCGACCGGTGCGAGGCCACGATCGACCGCCGCACCCTGCCCCATGAGCACCCCCAGGAGGCGCTCGCGGAAATCGACCGGGTAATCGCGCGGCTGCGCGAAGGGGATCCCAGCCTCGATGTCACCGCGGAGTCTATCCAGACGGGGCCGCCGGTCGAGACCGCGCCGGACGCGTTGCTGGTCCGGGAGGCCCAGGCGGTGGCCACGGGGCTCGGGCTTGACCCCGCGCCCGTCGGCTACCAGCAGGCCAGCGATGGGCGCTTCTTCAGCGAGCGCGGGATCGAGACGGTGCTCTTCGGCCCGGGGATTCCGGAACTGGCTCATTCCCCGGATGAGTACGTGGACCTCGACGAGGTCACGACGGCCGCGAAATTCTACGCCCAGGTCGCGGCCCGGCTGCTCCGCCCTGCCTAGGTCAAGCGTGAGTATTGCGTGGATTTCCTTCAGTGGAGATATAGCACGCTGTTGACGAACGTCTGCCGCGATCGCAGAAGAGCATCGAGAGCTCTTGCAATCGCCCCAATGTCCGTCCGGGGGAATGACCGTGAGTGGATCAGGATGATCCCGGCATGATCTTCCTGTATGTGGGCCAACATTCGCGCAGCTTCAGAAAAGTCAGCGATGTTGAAGGTAACGAGCACCCGACCCTGCCGGGTCGCCTCGCGGAGCAACGCTATGTCATTATGCGCCTCCAGCGTCGGATTGCCTGATGCCGCAAGGGCATCATGCCCGAGCTTGCTGAGCGCGCCCGCCACGGCCGGCGGGACATCGGCATCGAGAAGAGCGCCACCCGGCAACCTAGGAGCGCGCCACTTCCAGCCA
>JANONS010000009.1:0-17905 GCA_031420915.1 Armatimonadota bacterium | reverse complement strand
CGGATGAGCCGCCGCATGACCGCTGCCCGCCGGGCGCACCTGCTCGACATGCGGCGCACCGTCCGCCACAGCCTCCGGCATGGCGGGGAGATCATCGAGCTGCTGCGGCGGCGCCGCCGGATCCAGAAGACCCGGGTGGTCCTGCTCTGCGACGTCAGCGGCTCGATGGATCTCTACAGCCGCTTCCTCGTGCAGTTTATCTTCGCCCTGCAGAACGCGGTGGCCCGCGTCGAAACCTTCGTCTTCAGCACCTCGCTGACGCGCGTCACCGACGCGCTCTCTCAGTCGGAGCTGCGGCAGGCCCTGGACCGGGTCGCCCGCACGGTGCCGAACTGGTCTGGGGGGACGAAGATCGGGGGGAGTCTTCGCCAGTTTCTCGACGACTACGGGCGCGAGATGCTGGGCGCCCGGACGGTGGCGATCCTGATCAGCGACGGGTGGGATACGGGGGAGGTCGAGGTGCTGGAGACCGCGATGCGTGAGCTGAACCGCCGCAGCGCCCGCGTGATCTGGCTGAACCCGCTGCTCGGCGGAACGGGCTACGAGCCGCTCTGCCAGGGGATGCGGGCAGCCCTGCCGCACGTCGACGTCTTCGCGCCGGCGCACAACCTGGAGAGCCTTCGAAGGCTGGAGCGGCACCTGGCGGTATGAAGGAACTTCGCGAGATCCTACAAGCGGTGGACGAGGGACTCGCCCGCGGCGAGCGGATGGCGCTGGCCACCATCGTCGGTGTAGCGGGCTCGACCTACCGGCGCGAGGGCGCCCGTCTCCTGATCGCCGCCTCAGGCAGAATGGTGGGCAACATCAGCGGCGGTTGCCTAGAGGGCGACGTGGCGGTGGTCGCCGACGAAGTGATGCGCGACGCTACGCCGCGCCTGTCGACCTACGACCTGACGGCAGACGATGATGTAGTCTGGGGGCTGGGGCTCGGGTGCAACGGCAAGGTGGATGTGTTCGTCGAGACGGTGGAGGGAACGGGGCTGCTGCGGGACAGTGTACGGCGGGCGCTGGATGAAGAACGGACGATCGCCATCGCCGTGGTCGTGCGGGGCAACGACGCTGTGCCCTTCGGGACTCGCCTTGTCGCCCACCCTGACGGCAAGGTGGAAGGAGATGTGCCGGACCGCGCAGCCAATGATCGTCTCCGCCGGGCAATGAACGCGGTGCTCTCGGAGGGGCGCAGCCGGCGTCGCACAATCTCCACCGATCAGGGGGAGCTCGACGTTTTTATCGAAGTCCTGCGTCCGCCCATCCGGCTGGTGGTGTGCGGCGCGGGGCACGACGCTATCCCGATCGTCGCGCAGGCCGCCGCGTTGGGATGGCGGGTCGTGGTCGTGGATAAGCGTGAGGCCTTCCTCACCGCGGAGCGATTTCCGGCCGCCAGTGTGTTCGTGCACACGCTCTTCGGGGAGGCGGCGGCCCGGATGCCCATCGATGGGCGCACCGCGGTCGTCGTCATGACGCACAATTACCTGCACGACAAGGACGTGCTCAGAGGACTGCTCACCCGTTCGGGATCGCTTCCCTTCTACCTCGGCATGCTCGGTCCGCGGCTCCGAACTGAGAAGATCCTCAAGGAGCTGGCCGCGGACGGCGTGGAGGTGCCCGCGGAGGGGCGGACCCGCCTCTTCGGGCCCGTTGGGTTGGACCTGGGGAGCGAAGGCCCGGAGGAGATCGCGGTGGCGGCTATCGCCGAGATCCTGGCGGTAGACCGGGCCCGGGGCGGCGGCTTCCTGCGGGACCGCTCGGGTGCGATCCATGCATCGATCCAACCCTCAAGGCCACGCTGACCTGAGATGACGCACGACCCGTTCGTCTCGGCGCTTGTGCTTGCCGCCGGGCCGAGCAGCCGGATGGGCGCCCCCAAGCTCGCGCTGCTACTGGACGGGGTGCCGCTGCTGCGGCGGGCCGTGGACGCGGCGGTGGGGTCGCGCTGCCGGGAGACGGTGGTGGTGCTCGGCGCCCACCAGGACCTCTACCGCCCGCTACTGGACGGCACCCCGGCGCAGATCGTCCATAACCCCGAGTATGAGCACGGGATGTCCACCTCGATCCGCGCCGGCGTGGAGCACCTCTCCTCGGAGAGCGAGGCCGTCGTCATCCTGCTTGCCGACCAGCCGCGGATCACGTCGGAGATCATCGACCGCCTGATCGAGACCTACATTCAGGAGGGGAAGCGGATCGTGGCCTCCGCCTATAAGGGAATAGTTGGGGTGCCCGTGTTATTCGATGGGGCGCTCTACCTGGAACTCCTGACGCTGGAAGGGGACGCGGGGGCGCGCTCGGTGATCGAAACCTATCCCAAGCACGGCGTGGCGATCCCGCTGGAGGAAGACGCCGCGCGTGATATCGATACCCCGGACGACCTCGACCGGCCCTAGCGTCCGGGGTGAAAGGGGTAGGCCAGCGGAATGACCACCAGCATCACGATCAGCAGGATCACGACGAGCGGCAGGCCCGACCTCACGTAGTCCCGCGGCCGGTACCCCCCCGGGGACATCACCATCAGCATAACGGGGTTGCTGAAGGGGGTGAGGATCGTCATCCCCATGGCGGCCATGATCGCCATCGCGAACGGCAGCGCGGATGTCCCGAGGACACCAGCCACGTTGAGGGCGATCGGGGCCATGAGCACCGTGGTGGCCGGGGGAGGGACGAAGTGGCCGATGACCACGCCCGTGATCATGATGGCGGCGAGGGCAGCGAGGGGCTGCATACCGACGAACGCGATGAGCGTACTGGCCAGTTCTGTTGCCGCACCCGTCCGCTCCAGGGCGATCCCGAGCGGGAGCATGCCGCCGATGAGGACGAGGCTCCGCCAGTCGATCGCGCGGTACGCGTCCTCAGCCGTCAGGGCTCCGGTGAGCACCATGACCATGCCGGCGACCCCCGCCGACAGGGCGACCGACACCCCGCCCAGCGTGAGGGTGATCATGATCGCCACGGCCAGCAAAGCGTAGATCCCCCTGCCCTCTCGGATGTCAGCGGGGACGTCCTCCTCCAGCACGATGAAGTCCGGATCTCCTCTGAGGGTCTGCAGCCTCTTCCGCGGACCCTGGACAAGGAGGCCATCCCCCGCCCGCAGAGGGATCTCTGCGAGTCGCGTGCGGATCGGGCGCCCCTCTCGCCACAGCGCCAGCACCGTCAGGCCGTAACGGTCCCGGAAACTGACGTCGCTGAGAGTACGCCCCACCAGCGCCGAACGGGGAGGGATGACCGTCTCGACGATGCCCACATGTGAGGCCTCGAGAGAGATCTGCTCCGCCATTGCCAGCTCGATCCCCATGCGCTCGAACGCCTCTGCCTGCAACAGTTCGTCCAGCCGCCCTTCGATGACCAGCCCGTCGCCGGCCCGAAGTATCAGGTCCTTGGGCGGGAGGGGAACCTGGCGGCCATCGCGCACCACCGCCACGATCGAGAGCCCGTAGGTCCGGCCGAACTCGCTCTGCTCGATGGTCTTCCCCCGTAACGGAGAGTCCTGGGGAATGCGGGCCTCAAACAGGCGTTCGCTGAGCCGGTAGAGTCTGACCAGGCGGCCGCGGCGGCGGCCCGCCCGCAGGAGTTCCTCGGGGAGGTGGGCCGGGAGGAGGCGCCATCCCACGGTTCCCATCCAGATGATGCCTGTGACCAGTAAGGGCAGCCCCACGGCAACGAAGTCGAACAGGTGGAGCGTGGCTACCCCGCGGCGCTGGAGGATGTCTGCGATGAGGAGGTTCGCCGGGCCCGCAAACAGCGTGAGCTTGCCGCCAAAGACAGCGGCGTAGGCCAGAGGCATGAGCAACAGGGTGCTACTCATGCGCCTGCGGTAGGCGATGGCGGTTGCCACAGGCAGGAGGACGCCGACGGCAGCGAGGTTGGTCATGACCGCGGCCAGGATCCCGGAGATCGCCATCAGGAGGATGATCACGCGGCGGTCCGACCGGCCCGCCAGCCGGCGGAGGGGGCGGCTCGCGAGCGCGGCCGCGCCGGTCCGCTCCAGACCCGCGCTGATCACGAAGACCCCGGCCATGGCGATCACGGCTGGCGTCCCGAACCCCCCGAGGGCCTCCTCCGCGCTGACCAGTCGCGTGAGGGCGAGGATCAGCAGGATGGCAAACGCGATGAGATCGGGCCGCCAGCGGTTCAGGGCGAACGCCACCACGGCCCCCATGAGGATCCCCAGCGTGGCCAGGGCCTGGAAGGTCATCGGATCACGAGCAGGGCGTTCGACACGGGACGCTCCCCGCCCTCATCCGAGGGCAGGTTGACCACCGTGCCCCGGATCACCAGCGTCGTCGAACCGCCGCCGTCCAGATTCACCGCGTCGGTGGCATCGAGGGCCCGCAGGGTGGCTGCGAGTTCCGGGAGAGTCATGCCAAGACTGTGGTAGGGCTGCCGGCCGTCCACGATGACCAGCAGGAGGCGCCCGTCGGCGAGGCGCGCGATCGCCGTCCGCGGGTGGCGGCGGTTGAGAAAGCCGGTGCTGAATCCCTCGCCGCCGACGTATTGGCCCCCGGCCAGCAGGCGCGGGCCTCCCCCGATGACGTGCACGACCTCCTGCCAGCGCGGGTCGCCGGAGGCGGGGACGAGACGCAGCCGGAGCGTTACCCGATCCCCCACCCTGATCTGCTCGCGGATCCACGCCCCGGCCCGCCCGTGGCCCGATAGCACATACCCGTCCTGGGGAATGGGCGCGTTCCCTCGACCGTCGAGCACCTGCTGCACGATCTCCCCGACCACGACCGCCTCAACGCCGTGCGCATTGGTCCGGGTGGAAGGCCCGAAGGCGCGCCGGTAGACGATCACCTCGTCGGCGCCGCGGGTCCGGTTCACGCCGTGGACCTGGGCGATGGCCGCGACGGTCGCCACCGTCCCCTCGAAGTCGAGGACGTCAAAGAGCAGCTGGCCGTCCGGCAGGATTCCGACGCAGGAGCGCCCGCGCACGGGTTCGCTCATCACCTCGCCGTCGATCATCAGGCACCCGAGCGGATCCCCGTTCACAGCGAAGAAGGTGCCGTTCGTCGCCGCGAGCGCCCCGTGGCGCCTGGCGATCTGGCTGGTCCGCTCGCGGCCCAGCCCCTCCACCCGGGCAGGCGCGGGCCGGAGACGGAGGCCGTTCTGGCTGTCGAGGATCAGGATGGCGGTCCAGATCGGTCCCGGCTGCGTGTCGAAGTCCCGCAGCGTCTGGATGATCCAGATGGGATGCCCCTCGGCGGACAGTTGGGTGGCTAGGGCCTCGGCCTCCGACCGCGTGGTGAAATTGCCCACCCGCACCTTGTAGGTGGCATCGAGGACGTCGACGGTCGCGGACAGGCCCCGCTTCCGCATCTCATCGGCCAGACGCCCCGCACGCTCCGCGTCCTGAAAGGCGCCGATCTGCACGCGCCACACCGGCAGGGTGCGCAGCGCGCCCCGCTTCTCCAGCAGCAAGGTGACCCCCGGGCCAAGGGGAAAGGTGGCGCGCAGGCCGAAGGCATGCTCCACCGCCTGGAGATAGCCCCAGACGAGGCCGGCCGCTTCCCCCCGGGTGATCGGGTCGTGCGGGCGGAGGCGCACGGACGGCGGCTCCCGCAGGAGCGGAGGGGAGGAGAGCGCCGCGACGCCGACCACACCGCGCATGATCGGCGAGATCGCGTTGAGGTCTTCAAAGGGCAACGCGGCATTGGCCATGTAGGCGGACTCAAATGTGTAGCCGAGCGCCCGCACGGTGTAGTCGATCGCGTCCAGGCGGGTGAGGGAGTCAGTCGGTCGAAACTGAGAAAGCGGCGGGAGGATCCCATACGCCGCCGCTGTTTCGATGTGCGCCGCCAGCGGGAAGGAAGGCGGCACGTCGGGGAACGACGGCGTGTTGACCCGGACCAGTGGGATGCCCTTCACCGCGACCAGCCAGGCCACGAAGCGCGCCCGGCTCAGCGCCTCCTGCGGGCGGAAGGAACCGTCGGGGAACGTCTCCACGATCCGGCGGGCGACCAGTTCCCGGATCCGCCCCTCAGCCCAGTGCCCCTGAATGTCGGTGGGCGCGGGTTGGGCGAACACCAGTCCGGGGAGGAGGAGGATGAGCAGCGGAATGAGGGGATGGCGAATACGGGTCACGCTCTGGTCGGATTCGTCCCTGTCGTTCGTGATCCTTCCTGAAGAAATCTACAGATGGTAGCCGTGGAGAGAAGGAGTTTCATATCTGGTAGCGAACCCATGTACGACGGCTCAAGTCCGTCTATCTCTCGACAGAAGGAGGTTGGGGCGGTGGCTAAGAAGAAGAAGGCCGGCAAGAAGAAGAAGTAAGGAACGTTCTCTTGCGCAAGAGGAAAAAGGCGGCCGCTCCGGCCGTCTTTTTCTTCCTGTGCGGGTTGGAGGATTCACGCGTCACGGCTGTACTAGAATGCGTCGTAGCCTGTGATGTCCCGGCCGAGGATCAGCGTGTGAATGTCGTAGGTCCCTTCGTAGGTGTCCACCGATTCGAGGTTGCTGGCGTGGCGCATCGCGTGGTACTCGAGCGTGATGCCGTACGCCCCGAGGATCGAGCGGGCCTCCCGGGCGATCCGGAGCGCCGCGCGCACGTTGTTGCGCTTGGCCAGGGAGACGTGGGTGTGTCTGGCCTTCCCCTGGTCCTTGAGCTGGCCCAGCCGGTACGCGAGTAACTGCGCCTTGACGAGTTCCTGGAGCATGTCCACCAGGCGTTCCTGGATCAACTGGGTCTGCGCGATCGGCCGCCCGAAGGCGATGCGCTGCTGCGCGTAGGCCAGCGCTTCCTCGACGCACGCCATCGCCGCGCCCACCGCGCCCCAGGCGATGCCGTAGCGGGCCTGGGTGAGGCACCCGAGCGCCGCCTTCAGGCCCACCGCCTCGGGCAGGAGCGCCTCCTCGGTGACGCGGACGCCGTCCAGCACCACTTCCGAGGTGTCCGACGCCCGCAGCGAGGTCTTGGTCTTGATCGCATGGGCGGAGAAGCCCGGCCGGTCCGTCTCGACGAGAAAGCCGCGGATCTCGCCGCCGTCGTCTTTGGCCCAGATGAGCGCCAGGTGCGCGAGCGAGCCGTTGGTGATCCACATCTTCGTGCCGGAGAGGTCCCAGCCTCCGGCGGTCTTGTGGGCGCGGGTCTGCATCGCCGCGGGGTCCGATCCCGCGGTGGGTTCGGTGAGCCCGAAGCAGCCGATCACTTCCCCCCGCGCCAGGCGGGGCAGCCAGCGGCGTCGCTGCTCCTCCGTCCCGAAGGCGTAGATCGGGTACATCACCAGCGAACTCTGCACGGAGGCGCACGAGCGGATGCCCGAGTCCCCCCGCTCCAGTTCCTGGAGGATCAGCCCGTAGGCGATGTGGTTGACCCCCGCGCCGCCGTACTCGGCGGGGATGGTCGGCCCGAACAGGCCCAGCTCCGCGATGCGGGGGATCAGGTGTGCGGGGAATTCGCCGCGGAGCCACCAGCCGCCGATGTGCGGCAGCACCTCGCGGTCGATGAAGCGGCGGACGGTGTCGCGGATCAGCCGCTCGTCGTCGGTGAGGAGGTCCTCGATGAGGAAGTAGTCGCCGACGCGGGAGGCCACCTCTTTCATGACGGATTTGATTGTAGCATCGGCCCCGGCCGGCGGGGGCATCCGGCGCAGGGAAGCGGTGTCCGGTTTCCGAAACCCTTCTCAAGGTCGAAGGGCCACCTCCACAGGCGAAGATACGTCCGCGACCTCTTATATGGAGGAACTGGAATGAAGGGACTCGTCCTCGAGGCCGAGTGGCGGCCGCGGGAGGACTACAGCCCCACCGCGGGGGAGCGACAGACGCGCAAGGCAATCACGGGGAGCAGCGTCTGGCACCGCCCCCGGCTGGCCCTGGAGGAGATCCCCGAACCGGCGCCCGGTCCCAACGAGGTGCTCATCCGTCCCCGCGCCTGCGGCATCTGCGGCTCCGATCTTCACTTCGTGGAGACTGACGAGCGGGGCTACATGCTCTACCCCGGGCTGACCAGGTTCCCCGTGGTGATCGGCCATGAGTTCTCCGGCGAGGTGGTCGAAGTCGGCCGCGACGTGCGTGACCTGCGGCCCGGGGACATGGTGACGTGCGAGGAGATGATCTGGTGCGGCGAGTGCATCCCCTGCCGCAACTCCTACCCCAATCAGTGCGAGCGGCTGGAGGAGATCGGCTTCACGATCAACGGGGCGCAGGCGGAGTACATCAGCGTGGGGGCCAAGTACTGCTGGAAGATCAACGCCCTGGCGGAGGTCTACGGGGATGTAGACCGCGCCTACGAGGCAGGGGCGCAGTGCGAACCGACCAGCGTCTCCTACAACGCCCTCTTCACGCGCGCCGGGGGGTTTCGGCCCGGTGGGTACGTGGTGGTCTTTGGGACCGGCCCCATCGGCTTTGCCGCCATCGCCCTCGCCCGCGCGGCGGGGGCGGGGCGCATCATCGCCTTCGAGGTTTCCCCGCTGCGCCAGGAACTGGCGCGCAAGGTGGGCGCCGATGACGTCTTCGACCCCGTCGCGCTGGGGCGGCAGGGCACGGCGCCCCGCGAGGTGATCATGGACCTGACCCAGGGGCAGGGGGCGGACATGCACGTCGAGGCGGCGGGCGCGCCGGCGGTGACGGTGCCCGAGATGGAGGCCACGCTGGCCATCGGCGGCAAAGTGGTGATCATCGGGCGGGCGGCAGAGCGCGCCCCGCTCTACCTCGAGCACTTCCAGACGCGAGCCGGCCAGATCTTCGGCGCCCAGGGCCATTCAGGCTACGGGAACTTCCCCTACGTCATCCGGCTGATGGCGGCCCGGCGGATCGACCTGACCCCGACCATCACCAGCCGCTTTCCGCTTGATCAGACGCTCGCCGCCATGGAGAAGGCCGCCAGGCGCGAGGACGGCAAGATCATGGTGCGCTCCTAGGGGTGGACCTGTGCGTCTGTCTGGATGCAGTGTTCGGTGACGCGCCGATCGAGGACGCCCTCCGGGCGGCGGGAGAGACGGGCATCCGCGCGTTTGAGTTCTGGGACTGGCGGGGGCGGGACCTCACCGCGCTGGCCCGCCAGGCCACAGCGCTGGGGATGTCCGCGGTGATCTTCAGCGGCAACACCTTTGATGAGCCCTTCGTCGATCCGAACGCGCACGCTCGTGCCCTGGCCCAACTGACTCGCTCGCTGGAGATCGCGCGTCACCTGGGAGTCCAGCTGCTGGTGATCCATGTGGGCTATGCGATCCCCGGGCGCAGCCGGGCGGACCAGTGGGCCGCGGCGGTCGCTGGACTGCGGGCGGCGGGGGACCTGGCCGCGGGAGCCGGGGTGACGCTGGCGGTGGAGCCCTTGAATTCACGGCTCGATCATCCCGGGTACTTCATCGACACCCTGCCAGACGCGGACCGGTTGCTCAATGAGGTCGGACACCCCGCGGTCCGGCTGCTGCTGGATATCTACCACATGCGGCTGATGCACGACGATCTGCTGGAGCGCATCCCGCAGGTGCTGGCGAAGACCGTGCATGTGCACGTGGCCGACGTGCCCGGGCGCGGGGAGCCGGGAAGCGGCGCCATTTCCTGGCCGGTGGTGATGCGGACCCTGCGCGCTGGGGGCTACCGTGGGGCGATCGGCCTGGAGTGCTGGCCGACCGGCCCGCCGAAGGAAGCCCTGCGCCGCGCCGAACAGCTGCTGGCATGACGCGGCGCTTTGGGCTCAACGGGGCGACCACGGGGTCGGTCGATCTGCTGACCGATCTGCGGGTGGCGGAGGAGACCGGGTATGCGGCGCTCGAGATCCGGGACGCCAAACTGGAGAAGTACCTCGAGGGCGGGGGATCCCTCCAACGTTTGAGGAGGATGTTCGCTGACGCCGGGATTCAGGCGCTGAGCCTGAACGCGCTGGGACGGGCAACGCCGGCGGCCGGTGCGGCGCGCGAGGCCGTGCTGGACCGCTGCCGGAGGCTCTGTGCGTGGGCGGCGGAGATCGGGTGCCGGTATGTGGTCGCCGTGCCCGGTCCTCTGGACGGGGCCGACCCGCAGACAATCCAGCAAGCCTCTGTCGAGACGCTGCGGGCGATGGCGGCGATTGCACGCGACCATGGGGTGCGCATCGGATTTGAGTTTCTGGGGTTTCGCGACTGTTCGGTGAACACGCTCCGGGCCGCGCGAGCGATCGTGGAGGAGGTGGCGGATCCGGCGGTCGGCCTGGTCATCGATGCCTTCCATTATTATGTCGGAGGGTCCACCTGGGAGATGCTGGACGGCCTGGATCATCGGTCGCTGTTCATCGTGCACCTGGACGATGCGGAGGACCGCCCGCGCGAGCACCTTACCGACGCCCACCGCCTCCTGCCGGGGGAGGGGGTGATTCCGCTGCGGCCGCTGCTGCGGCGCCTGGAGGCCCTCGGGTACGACGGCGTCTACTCGGTGGAGTTATTCCGTCCGGAGTACTGGACCTGGGAGCCGCTGCATCTCGCGCGGGTGGCGCGGGAGCGGCTCGATGCGCTCTTCGCGACGCTGGACGCGCCCCAAGGAGCAGGCCGGTGAGCGCGAGGGTCGGCATCCTCGGAGCGGGGTTCATCGGCAGGATCCACGCCCTGAATCTCCGGCGCGACGACCGGGTGACACTGGTGGGCATCGCCGATGTGGTTCCCCGGGCGGCCGAACGCCTGGCCGCCGAGGTCGAGGCCACCGCCTGCGCCTCGCTGACGGACCTGCTCGATCGCGGCGTCGACGCCGTCTACGTGTGCACGCCCAACGTAGGGCACGTCGAGCCGGTCACCACCGCGCTCGCCGAAGGGGTGCACGTCTTCTCGGAAAAACCGATGGCCACATCCCTGCGCGGCGCCTGGGAGATCCGCCAGGCCGCCCGCCGCTCGCGCGGCGTCTACCAGCTCGGGTTGAACCGCCGGTTTGCCGCCGTCTATCGCTTCATCAAGACCCGCATCGAGGAGGGACGGCTGCAGCCGCTGCTGGCCCAGATGAAGCACAACCGTGGGGAATTGCAGCAGCCGCCCTGGACGGGTGACCCTGCCGTCACCGGGGGCTATCTGTATGAGACGCCGGTGCACCTCTTCGACATGGGGCGGTTTCTCTTCGGCGAGGTCGAGGAGGTCAGCGGGGTCGCCCGCCAGAGCGTCTACCGGGAACTCGACGGGTTCATCCTCCTCTTCCGTTTCACAGGCGGCGTGGTCGCCAGCGTGACCTCGGTGGCCCACACCTCCTGGTTTTTCCCCTACGAGCGGGTGGAGATCTACGGCCCGCACCAGACCGCCGTCACCGAGGAACTGGAGCGCGCCTGGTTCAGCCCGGGGATGCGCGAGCAGGTGGAGGCGATCGACTGCTTCCAGATGCCCTTCGAACAGAAGTGGGGATACCTGGAGGAGGATCGTCGTTTCATCGATGCGGTGCTGGGCGAGGGGGCGTCGGCGGTGAGCGCGGAGGACGGGTATCGCGCGACGGAACTCGTGGAGGCGGTGTATCTCACCGCGCGTACGGGGCAGGCGGTGCGATTGCCGCTGGCGGAGCCGACCGGATGACCTACCGGCTGGTGGTGGCCGATATCGACGGGACGCTCACGACCTCCCGCCGCCAGATCACCCGCCGCGTCCGGCATGTGGTGCGGGAGGCGCAGCGACGTGGGGTCCGCGTCTGTCTGGCCACGGGCCGGACGTGGCGATCCGGACGGCGCTACTTCGAGAGCCTCGGCGCCGACCCGCCCGCCATTCTGTATAACGGGGGGCTGATCTACGACTTCGCCCGTGACCGCGTGCTCTTCCGCCATGCCATGCGCCGCACCCAGGCGCGCCGGGTGATTGAGGCGCTCGATGCGTTCCCCGATCTGGCGGCGCACTTCTACGTCGACGATCAGATCTACGTCCGGTGGCGTACCCCGCTGGTGGCGGCCACCGCGCGGCAGGATCACATCACGCCGGAGGTGATCGGGGATTTCCGGACGGTGCTCCGCGGAGAGCCGATGAAGTTCCGGATTCTCGGTCCCAGGTCCCGGCTGCACTCGCTTGTCAGGGGGATCGGGCGGGACGGCAGCACCAGCACCTTCGTCTTCTCGGAGCGGGAGTCGTTGGAGGTGCTGCCCGCGGGATCGTCTAAGGGCGCGGCCCTGAGGCGGGTAGCCAGACACCTGCGGATTCCGCTGCGGGAGGTTGTGGCCGTCGGCAACGAATTGAATGATCTGACAATGATCCAGGCGGCGGGTCTGGGGGTGGCGATGGGGAACGCTCCCCGGGAACTCCGGCGCGCGGCGGACTATGTGGCCCCTAGCAATGACGAAGACGGGCTGGTGGAGGTGATCCGACGGTTTGTCCTGACAGCGGTGCTATGATGAACGTGCGGCCAAGCGGCCGTGAATCCCGGGAAGGGGGTAGGGAAGGATGATGCGTAGGCTGGCCATCGGTGTACTCATGGTCGTACTGCTCCTAGCGGGTCTGGGGTCAGGGGCGACTGCCCAGCAGCGGAAGGTCGTGGTCTACTCCGCGCTGGACTCGGAGGTGACCACGCGTGTGGTCGCCGCCTTCACACAGCGGACAGGGATCGCCACCGAGGTGCTGACGCTCGCCGCCGCGGGGACGCTGGCCACTCGGATCACCGCCGAGCGGGCGCGCCCGCAGGCCGACATCTTCATGGGCGGTTCCATTGACTTTCACGCGCCGCTGGCCCGCGACGGGTTGCTGCTGGCCTATCGGAGCCCGGCGGCCAACGACCCGGCCATCGGCAGAGAGTTCGTCGACCCGAACGGCTTCTGGCACGGCTGGTACATCGGGGCGCTTTCCATTTTCTGGAACCAGGAGCGCCTGAGCGGCCGCGCCCCCGCGACCTGGGATGACCTGATCGATCCCCGCTTCCGCGGGCAGTTCGTCATGCCCAGCCCGGTGACCACCGGCGGCGGGTTCATCTTCGTGGCAGCGCAGATCTTCCGGCTGGGGGAGGAGCGGGCGTGGCAGTGGCTCAAGCAACTATCGCAGAACGCCCAGCAGTTCACGCCCACTGCGCCCGCCGGCATCGCCCTGGTCTCGCGCGGCGAAGCCGTCGTGGGCATGAACTGGGGGCACGACGTCCAGGCGCAGGCGCGCAACCAGGGCTTCCCGGTGGGCCTGGTCTTCCCGCCGGACACGGCCACCGAGATCGGCGGCGTCTCCATCATCAGAGGCGGGCCGAACGCGGAGCTGGCGAAGGAGTTCGTGGACTTCTTGATGACGAAGGTGCCCCAGGACATCAATGCTCAGTTCGGGCTGCGTTATGCGGTTCGGTCCGACTCGCCCAAGCCGATGGGGATGCCGGATCGGTCCACCATGAGGTTCGTCAAGTACGATCGACAGTGGGCGATTGAGAACCAGGCGCGCATCCGGCAGCGCTGGCAGGCGGAGATCGGCCGCTAAGGCGCGGCGTACGCGCAGGCGGCGATCGGTTTGAGCGAGCATCGGCGATAGCGGTGTGGACGCGGGCCCGGGGGCGGGTGACGGCCGACCCGGGCCTGGCCGTCGCGGTGGCAGCGGTTGGCGCCCTCCTCGTCCTCTTCGTCCTTTATCCCGCGGCCCGCGTCCTCAGCTATCCCCGGCTCGCCGACTACCTGGCCGTCCCCGCCAATCTGCGCTGGCTCCAGGCGGCCCGGAACAGCCTGATGATGATGGTGCTCTCCACCCTCACCGCCACGGGGGTAGGCTTCCTCTACGCCTTTGCGACCAGCCGCCGGGATCTGCCGCTGCGGCGGTTCTTCCAGGCCCTCAGCGTCCTGCCACTCTTCGCGCCGCCCTTCATGGTGGCGTTCTCGTACATTCTCATGTTCGGCCGGGTGGGGCTGGTGACGAAAGCGCTGCTGGGCCTCGACGTCAACATCTACGGCTGGCAGGGGCTCTGGCTGGTGCAGACCGTCGCCTTCTTCCCCTTCGCCACGCTGGTGATCGGCGCGGTCCTTGAGCAGATCAGTCCCACGCTGGAGTACGCGGCCCGCAACCTGGGGGCGACCGAGAGCGCGGTGATGCGCACGGTGCTCGTCCCGCTCGCCCGGCCGGGCGTGGCCGCGGCGATGCTGGTGGTGGCGATCTCGGTCCTCGCGGATTTCGGCAACGCCGTGGTCATCGCCGGAGGTTTCCCGCTGCTGGCCACGGAGGCGTGGTTCCGGATCGAGGGGCTGGCCGACCTCAACGGCGCCGCCGTCGTCGTGGCCCTCCTCATCGTGCCCACCATCGGGCTCTTCCTCCTGGAGCGCCTCTGGGTGGGCCGGCGCGTGTACACCGCGCTCACCGGCAAGGGGACGAGGATCGAGCAACCGCCCATGCCGCCGGCGATCCGGTGGACGCTCTTCGGGTGCTGCGCGCTGATCAGCGCGTTCGTGGCCCTCGTTTACGTCGGGGTGCTGCTCGGCAGCATCACGTCGGTGTGGGGCTACAACTGGACCCCGACGCTCGCGCACTGGCGGCTGGGGATCGCGCAGGGTGGCGCCCAGCTGCTGACCAGCGTGAAGATCGGGGCGCTCAGCGCCCTGCTCACCAGCGC
Source organism: Armatimonadota bacterium (assembly GCA_031420915.1). Taxonomy (GTDB): domain Bacteria; phylum Sysuimicrobiota; class Sysuimicrobiia; order Sysuimicrobiales; family Humicultoraceae; genus JANONS01. The sequence goes on along the minus strand of JANONS010000009.1, from coordinate 3,481 downwards.
CGTCGCCGTGCTCGCCGCCTTTATCACCTCCCGGCAGGACTTGCCGCTGGGGAAAGCGATCGACTTCCTGGCGGTCCTGCCGGGGGCGCTCCCCGGGGTCTTCATCGGGGTGGGGTATCTGCTCGCGTTCAACGGTCCGCCGCTGATCCTGGTCGGCACGCCGTGGATCCTCATCCTGGCCCTCACCTTCTGGCACATCCCCCTTGGCTACCAGGCGGCGCGAGCCCAGCTCAAGCAGATTGACCGCTCAATCGAGGAGGCGGCCCAGAACCTGGGCGCACCCGGGCTGCGGGTGCTGTGGGACATCTACCTGCCGCTCTTGCGGCCCGCTTTCACCGCGTCGTTCATCACCGCGTTCATCCGGGCGGTGACCAACGTCAGCATCGTGGTCTTCTTGGTGACGCCGCGCAACCTGGTGGCGACCTACTCCATCCTGGCCATGATCGGCGGCGGTTTCTGGGGGGCGGCGGCGGCCCTGACCACGGCGCTTTTGGCCATCACCCTGCTAGGCGTCGGGGTCGCCCGCCTGGTTCTGCGTGCAGGCCTGCGCCCGATCGGGTCCGTATGACGCGCGAGCCGCACGTCCGTCTCGTCAGCGTCTCCAAGCGGCTGGGGACCCACCAGGCCGTGGACGACGTCTCGCTGGAGGTCCCGGAGGGCGCGTTCATGACGCTGCTCGGCCCCTCGGGCTGCGGCAAGACCACGACGCTGCGGATGATCGCCGGCTTCTACGCGCCCGACGCCGGCGAGATCCGCATCCGCGACCGGCTGGTCAACGAGGTGCCGCCGCACCGGCGGAACACGGCGATGGTCTTTCAGGAGTACGCCCTCTTCCCCCACATGACGGTGACGGAGAACGTCGGCTACGGGCTGCGCATGCGGCGGGTCCCGCGGGCCGAGGCGCGGCGCCGCATCAAGGAGGCCCTCGAACTGGTGGGGCTGAGCGGGCAGGAGCGGAAGTTCCCCCATCAGCTCTCCGGCGGGCAGCAGCAGCGCGTGGCCCTGGCCCGGGCCCTGATCGTGGAGCCGGAGGTCCTGCTGCTGGACGAACCGCTCAGCAACCTCGACGCCAAACTGCGGGTGCGGGTGCGCACGGAGATCCGGCAGCTGCAGGAGCGCCTTGGCAAGACCACGCTCTACGTCACGCACGATCAGGAGGAGGCCCTCGCCATCTCCGACCAGATCGCCGTCATGCACGCCGGGCGCCTCCTCCAGGTGGGATCGCCCTCGGAGATCTATCTGCGGCCGGCGACCCGCTTCGTCGCCGACTTCGTGGGGCTGGCCAACTTCATCGAGGGCGAGGTGCTCGACCCCCATCATGTCCGGGTGAACGCGGCCGTCGTGGCGGTGGACCGGCCGATCGCCCAGCACGGCCGGGTGACGCTGTTGGTGCGCCCGGAGATGATCCGCCTGGTGCCTCCCGGCAGCGCCCGCGTCGAGAACCTGCTGCGCGGGCGGGTCGCCACGATGGCCTTCCTCGGCAGCCTGGCGCGCTACTGGGTGGAGGCCGATGGGACGGAGTGGGTCGTGGACGTGCCGGCGCCGGGCCACGAGGTGCTGCGCGGCGAGGTGGCGCTGCTGCTCCCGCGCGACCGGCTGCACGTGTTGAACGACTAGCTGGCAGAGGAGGGTGAGATGGCCAACTGGCAATTGCCGCCCAAGGGCGGGCACATGGACAAACGCACAGGGGTCTACCTGCAGAACATGACGTGGAAGGAAGTCGAGGAGCGTCAAAAGCGCAACGACATCCTCATCGTCCCGCTCGGCGCCACGGAAGCGCACGGCCCGCACGCCCCGCTCGGGGAGGACATCTTCCTCGTCTGCCGCATGGCGGAACTGGTGGCGGAGCGGACCGGGTGCACGGTAGCGCAGCCGCTCTGGTACGGCTCCCACCCGTATCACCACCTGGGCATGCCCGGCACCGTGGTCATCCCCGAGGATCATTTCACCGGCTTCGTCCGCGCGATGATCGCCGGCTTCTGGAACATGGGGTTCCGCAAGCAGATCCTGCTCAACGGGCACGGGCAGGAGTATGTCATCCCCACCGCCATCCACCAGTTTGCGAAGCGGTACCAGGTCCCCGCCCTCCTGCTGCTGGTGAACTGGTACCATGCGATCCCTGAGCATTTCAAAACCCGAGAGCAGGGCGGTCCCTATGAAACGCCGTTCATCCACGCGGACGAGGTGGAGACGTCCTGGTCGCTCGCCCTCTTCCCGGAACTCATCGAGATGAAGGACGCGGTGGACACGCAGGTGCGGGGGTTTCTGCCCGAAGGGCATGTCGACAAGGCCGGCAACCTGCTGCGGCGCCCGATCAACTGGTACAGCCAGGTGGGCGCGGGGCCGATCGAGATCAAGGCGTACATCGAGGGCGTCGTGGGCAAGGCGACCCTGGCGCGCGCCGAGAAGGCCTACCCCGGCGTGGAGGCGCTACTCGACTACCTGACGAAACTGGTGACGGACATCTTGCAGACCTTCCCGCCGGGGCAGCTCCCGCCTTATGAGATGGTGACAGAACGTGACCGGGAGGAACTGGAGGCGGTACTGAAGGGTCCGGCGCGCGGCGGGAAGTCGATCTACTCGCTAGCCTACCCGCCCTGATGCGCTTGAGCCTGGTCATCTCGCTCGGCGCGACGACCTTCGATGCCGTCGCGATGCAGGACGGGTGGACGGCGCTCGACCGCGTGGCCGCCCTGGGGTACGACGGGGTGGAGGTGGCGGTGCGCGATCCAGGGGCGGTCGATGGCGGGCGGCTGCGGGATCACTGCGTGCGACTGGGGCTACCCGTGGCGGCGCTCGGGACCGGGCAGGCCTTCCTTGAGGACGGGCTGTCGCTCACCTCTCCCGAGGCAGGCATCCGCCGCGCCGCCAGCGAACGTCTCCGGCAGCACATCACCCTGGCATCTCTCCTCAATGCGGTTCCGGGCGCGCCACCGACCGGCGTGCAGGTCATCGTGGGATTGATTCGTGGGCGTGCCGCGGCGGGGCGGGCGCACGCGGAGAGGTGGCTGCGGGAGGGATTGCAGGCGGCGCTCGCGGCCGCAGAGGCGGCCGGGGTGGGAGTGGTGATCGAGCCAATCAACCGCTATGAGACCGACTTCCTGAACACGGTGGACGAGGTGCTCGCCCTCATCCAGCGCCTCGACCATCCGCGTCTGGGCCTCGTGGCGGATACGTTCCACATGAACATCGAGGAGGTGTCCATCGAGGAGAGCCTGAGGACGGCGGCGCCCTACCTGCGGCACGTGCACGTGGCCGACAGCAACCGGCGAGCGCCGGGGCTGGGGCATCTCGACTTCAGGAAGATCCTCACCGTGCTCCGGGAGGTGGGGTATCACGGGTACCTCTCGGCAGAAACCCTCCCGCACCCCGATCCGGAGGGGGCGGCGAGGCTGACGGTGGAACACCTGCGATCGATGCTGACAGAGTTGAATGAGAGGAGGAGGGTCTCATGAGGAGAGTGATCGGTGTCCTGCTGGCG
>JANONS010000008.1:0-2342 GCA_031420915.1 Armatimonadota bacterium | reverse complement strand
GGGCGTCGGCGGGCCCTGCCCAAACCCGCCGAAACGGGACTATCCTCCCTGGGGGGGGCGGGGGCGGGCGCTGACATCCCCCCCCGCCGCTCTCTTTGTGGGGTCCGGGACCGGCTTTCCTAAGGAGCCAGGCCAGAACCCAGCGTGATCGTCACCTTCCCTGTCGCCTTGTCCTCCTCGACAGTGATGGTGTGCCAGGCCTTCTGGTCGGTGCGGGCAAACCAGAGGGCGAAGTTGCGGCCGCCGGCCTCGCTCTGTTCCGTGGCGAAGGACTGCGCGAAGCCCTTGGGGGCATTGGCTTTGTAAAAGTCCCGCACTTTCTCGAACGGGTCTGTAGTCTCAAGTTCCACGATGGTCCACTGGCCGGCGGTGCCGCTCGGCCCGGTCCCGCTGAAACTACTGGAACTGGTCTGCTTCGCGCCGGGATAGGCGGGAAGGCTCTCCGGAGCGGGCGGCGCACCCGGCGCGGGAGTGGCGGGTGCGACGTCGGGCGCTGGGGTGGCGGGCGCGGCCGCCGGGGTCTCTTGAGGTGGTGGGGCCTGGGCGGTTTTCCTGCCACCGCATCCAGCAGTGGCGAGCACCAGAACGGCGACAACTAGGACCCTCCACATCATCAGCCACACTCCCTTCATAGCATCGCGGACTGCAGCGGTTGGGTTCTTCCAGTATTTGGCGCGCGTGGGGTTAACTCCTTCGGCGTCCTTGTTTCCGGTGATGCGGAGTCTCACTTCAGGGGGGACCCGCCCTCGACCCAGCGGCGGAGGATGGACCGCTCCTCGTCGGTGATACCCGTCTTGTTACCCGGGGGCATGGTGCGTTGGTCCACGGCGCGCGCCTTGATCAGGCTAGCCAGGGCCTTGATCTGCACGGGCGTGTCCATTTTGATGCCGCCGGCCGCGGCTGTGACACCAGGCTCAATAGGCGTCTCCGAGTGGCAGGGGGTGCAGCGCCGTACGATGATCGTCCGCACGTCGACAAAGGAAGGGGCGGAACCGGTGGATGTGGATGAGCGCTGCATCGAGGCGGGCTGGGCCGTGAGGGAGACCAGAGCCAGCCCCGCTGCGACAGTCGCAAGCGCGGTCCAGCGAGCGGCCCGGACGCCCGCCAGCATAAGGTGCCGGATGCCGGCCCCGAACACCACGAACAGGGACAGGACTACCCAGTTCAGCGGACCGGCGTAGATCGCCGGGAAGTGGAGGCTGATCATCAGGAAGATGACGGGGAACGTCAGATAGGTATTATGCGTCGAGCGGGTCTTGGCGTGGACCCCCAGGGTGTAATCGATCTCCCGGCCCTCGCGGGCCGCCTGCACCATCTTGCGCTGGGGCGGCAGGATGTGGACCCAGACGTTGGCCGCCATCATGGTTCCCAGCATCGATCCCACGTGGAGAAACGCGGCGCGGGCGCTGAGGAGGTGGGTGGCCACATAGATCACACCAATCAGGAGGGCGAAGGACAGGGAGGCGGCAAGGAGCGGGCGATTGGTCAGCTGACTCCGCCACAGCCCGTCATAGAGCAGCCAGCCGCCGAGCAGCATGCCCAGGGCAACCGCGATGGCCTGCCCTGAGGTCAGGCTCGAGACGGCGCGGTCCACCAGGAAGGCGTCCGCGTTCATAAAGTAGATCAGGATCATGAGAAGAAAACCGCTGATCCAGGTGATGGTGGCTTCCAGCCAGAACCAGCGGAGTCTGGGCGGCAATTGCCCCGGGACCAGCATCCTCTTCTCTAACTGGTAATAGCCGCCGCCGTGGATCAGCCAGGTCACCCCGGCCACGTCCTTGCGGGAGAGCGGGTCCGGGCTCAGGTGGCTGTCGATCCACATGAAGAGGAGGGAGTCCCCGATCCACATGATGCCCGCGATCACGTGGATCCAGCGCAGAAGCACGCCAAGCCATTCGGTCAATGTCGACTCCACGACCGCCTGCTTCTTCCCGTGCGGTCAGTGCTCCTGCGCTCGCAGGACGCGAGACGAGTGCTGAGCAGCGCGGAGCCTGTACCGTCGGTATAATTGACCCATGCCGTACGAAACGGTTCCGGGGTACGACCTCGTTCAATCGGGTCTCGAGGATCTCTCACGGGGGATTGAGTCGGTGCCGGCCTTGCTTGTCTCGATTGGCGCACCACGCCTGAGGAGACTCGGCTTCAACCTTCTGGCACACGTCTCGTCGCCGGAGCACCGCCTCTACGAAATACTGCGGCAGTCTGATCCCGACTCAGCGCACTCGCGATACAACGCGTTGGTACGACGGCTGGTCAGCTTCGAGCGCGCGGCCGAATGCGGGAGGTAGCGGACGCCGATCGGATTCGACGCTTCATGCGTGCCCTGGGTGCTGAAGCCGATG
>JANONS010000007.1:0-1935 GCA_031420915.1 Armatimonadota bacterium | reverse complement strand
GATGTCGAACGTCTTGACCGTGAGTGCCTTCGGCTGCGCCGTGGACAGGCGCCCGGCGAACAGCACGGTCATCCCGACCACGACCGCGACGCCCAGCAGAGCAGCCCTCATAGTCCCTCTAGCGCCCGCACCACCCGAATCTGGCCGCAGTGATACGCGTTGTGGTAGAGCTGGCCGAAGAGAGTCAACCAGGCAGGACTCCGTCCGCCCGGGAGCGGGGAGGTAAACGCCTCGGCGCCCAGCGTCTGCAGCCGGCCACGCAGCCCCTCATGCGCGTCCACGATCAGCCGCAGCGCCTCCCGCCACGCCGCCTCGTCGGTCGGATCCTCCTTCGGTCCCCATTCCCCCTCCCGCCAGGTCTCGGGGATGGGCTGCGCGTCAAGGCGCATGTTGAGCAGGCGGGTGTAATGGGTGAGGTGATGGGTGACCTGCCAGATGGAATGGCGTTCGGGGCTGCTGCGCCAGGCCGCCTGCGCGGCGCTGAGCCCCTCCACCGACTCGCGAATCGGCTTGAACCAGCGCTCCTTGTCAAACGTCTGCTCGAGCCCGGCGAGCACTGCCTGCTTGAGGTCTTCGCTCATGGTTATCCTCCCTGGGACATCATCGACATCGCGCTGAAACATTCGAGGCCGGCAACCGCCGGCCCCGCTGATTCGAGCCCCCCGCCGAGCGGCTACTCGTGCTTGTGGGCGTCGCGGAGGACCTCTTCCTTCGAGATCTTCGTGCCGTGGTCCTTCTGCATGTGCTCCTGGGCCTTCCGGACGAGTTCCTCCTCGCTCTCCGCGTCCACCGGATGGCCCATCGCGCACGCCCAATGCATCTTCATCCCCCTCACCCCCGTTGCTGTCCTGAGATGGTCTACCGATCTCCTCAAACAGTCCAGTCACCCCGGATATTCCCGCGATCCGCTGCCACTAAGGAAATGGAGCGCGGCTGCCCGCTGAACTCGACGCGCACCTGGCGTGACCGGACGGGTCTTACCCGACGAAGGCCAGGCCGACGAGGTGGAAGAGGAGCACCCCCACGTAGAGCAGGGCGGTCACACGGACCATCTGCAGGATGCGGAAGGGCCTGCGGCCGGCCGGGATGATGTACAGCAGGCCCACTCCCAGAAGCCCCAGCGCAGAGACCTTCAGCACGCTGGGCCACGGGGTGAGGAGGATGGGCCGGAGGACCCAGTTGATCTCGGCCACCCCGCGCTGCACCGCCACATACGTGAACAGCAGGTCGAGGGCGTTCGCGACCAGCAGCACGCCATACCAGCGCCAGATTCCGCGCACCATCTGTTGTGGGGACATCTTCCTGGGAACCGCTATACTATTACTCCGTGCAAGCGCTCCCTTCCTTTCTGGAGGTGAAACTCCGGCCCGACGGACGCCGCGAGCTCTTCCCCTGCCGTCTCCTCGACCGGCAGGACGATGCGGCGGTGCTCGACTACCGGTTGACCCACGGCCGGGACGTGGCGGGGGTCCGGCTGGAGGCGGGCATACGCACGATCGCCTATTTTTGGACGACCCGCGCCTACAACGTCTACCACTGGATCCAGGAGCACGGCGGCACCGTGGGCTTCTACTTCAACGCGGCGCGCAACACCGAACTCTACCCGGACCGGGTCGAATGGACGGATCTCGGGCTCGACCTGCTCGTGCTCCCCGACCGGCGGACGGCGTGGATCGATGAGGAGGAGGTGGCGGCACTGGCGCCCCCTGACCGGGAGGCCGTGGACGCGATCCGGCGCCACCTGCAGGAGGTCCATCTTGAGGTGGTGGCGTGGGTCGAGCGGCAGAGCGCCGCGTACAGGGAGCGGGTGGCCCGTCACGAATGAAGGTCGGGATGCGCGCGCTGACGGTCGCGATGTTCTCGGAGTCCTACCTCCCCCGCATCAGCGGGGTCACGACCTCGATCGAGGGTTTCAGTCGGGCGCTGCGGGCCGAC
>JANONS010000006.1:0-4470 GCA_031420915.1 Armatimonadota bacterium | reverse complement strand
TTGCCGACTCCAACTGGTACTTCCTGCGCTTCGCCGATCCGCAGTATGCGGCGGGCCCCTGGAATCCCGGCGCGGTTGCCTACTGGCTGCCCGTCGACTGGTACGTCGGCGGCGCGGAGCACGCTGTGATGCACTTGCTGTACGCGCGCTTTTTCACGAAGGTCCTGTTCGACGAGGGCCTCGTCGCCTTCAGCGAGCCGTTCAGCAGGCTGCGCAACCAGGGCAGCATGCTCTCCCCGATCGATGGGATGCGCATGAGCAAGTCGCGCGGTAATGTCGTCACCCCGGATGAGGTCGTGGCCCGCCACGGCGCAGACGCGCTGCGCGTCTCCGTCCTGTTCATCGGCCCATTCGCCCAGGATGCGACCTGGGATCCGGCGGGGATCGCCGGCGCCGCGCGCTTCGTGCGCCGGCTCTTCGCGTTGATCGTTCGAGCGGCTGAGGCGCCGGCGCGTGACGAGGCCTCGGAAAACCGGGAAGAGATCCTGGCGCGCCTCCACCGCCTGGTCCGCGTGGTGGGCGAGGCGATCGAAGGGTTTCGGTTCAACGTGCTGATCGCGGAGATGATGACCTTCCTCAACGATACCGGGCGGTGGGAACCGTCCTGGCGCGGCACCGCGGTGTGGCGGGAGGTCGTCGAGGTGTTCGTGCGGTTGTGCGCGCCCATCACGCCGTTTCTGGCTGAGGAGACCTGGTCCCGGCTGGGGCACCGTGAGAGCATTCATCAAGCAGCCTGGCCCGCGTACGACCCGGCGCTGGCTGCCGAACGTGAGCGCACGGTGGTGGTGCAGGTGGATGGCCGCACGCGCGACCGATTCACTGTGGCCGGCGAGATCGATCGGGAGACGATGATCGAACTCGCGCTCGGGCGAGAACGGGTCAGGCGGACCATCGGTGGGCGGACGATCCAAAACGTGATCGTGGTCCCCGGCCGGCTGGTGAACCTGGTGATCGAACAAACGGGGAATCGCGGTGGCACAAAACCCGATCGGGCCTGACGATACACAGAACGGCAGAGACTTCCCCCCAGAGGGTAGAATTGGTGGAGCATGGTGGGCCGCCTGCGGTGAGCCGCCAGGCACAGGTGGCGCTCGCGGTCGTGGCCGGGCTGGCGGTGCTTCTGGTCGGCTGGACGATGATGCGACGTCCCGCGGACGGGATTCCGCTCTTGGTGGCATCGCCCACCCCACAGGAGGTCTTCGTGCACGTCGCGGGGGAGGTGCTGGTGCCCGGCGTCTACCATTTGCGGGCCGGCGCCCGCTGGGCCGACGCGGTCCAGGCGGCCAGGGGCGCCACCTATCTAGCCGACCTGGATGCGGTAAACCTGGCCCAGCCTTTGCGGGACGGCGATCGGGTCTACGTGCCGCGGGTGCCGGACCCTGTGTTTGTGGGAGCGGGGCCGGAGGGGGAGGGAGCCGCAGACGCGGCGGCGCGGAGGGACGCCACGGGCCCCGCGCGAAGGAACCCCCCAGGGGCGTCCGTGCCGCTGGCCGCCCCGGGTGCACCCTCACCGCTGGACGTGAACGTGGCGTCGGCGGCCGACCTGGAGGCGCTGCCCGGCATCGGACCCGTCCTGGCCGGGCGCATCGTCGAGTTCCGGGAGATGCACGGACGCTTCCAGCACGTTGAGGATCTGCTGGAGGTGAAAGGGATCGGGCCGCGGCTGCTGGAGCGGCTGCGGCCGTTCGTACGGGTGCGATAGGCGACGACACCGCCCATCCGGCCCCGGTGAAACACTCCGGTTCGCCTTTGCGTATTCACAAGCAGGATGACCAGCACACGCACCGCGGGGACCCGGCGGGGAGCGCGGGTCCCTCGACGGAGGAGGAACTCGCCGCCTATGAGGCGCTCGTCCGGAAGTACGGGCCGTACGTCTACAACATCGCCTACCGGATGAGCGGGAGTGACGCGGACGCGAAGGATCTGGCGCAAGAGGCCTTCATCCGGGTGTTTCGCGCGTTCCAGCGGATCGATCCCCAGGCTCCCCTGGAGGCATGGCTCTACCGCATCGTGAAAAACCTGTACATCGACCTGGTTCGGAAGCACCCCAAGGGGCGGGTCGAGTCGCTCTACACCCCGGTCCCCACCACGCAGGGGGAGGTCGTGCGCGAGTGGCCTGGACCCGAAGGGGACAACCCGGAGGCGATCATCGATCGGCACCTCGACGCCGAGGTGCAGCAGGCGCTGCTCGATCTGCCCGCGGATCTCCGCATGGTCGTGGTGCTCTGCGACATCGAGGGGTTCGCGTATGAAGAGATCGCCCGGATGCTGGATGTGCCGCTGGGGACGGTGAAGTCACGCATTCATCGGGGGCGCGGGATCCTGCAGGAGCGGTTGGCCCCGATGGTGGAGGGGCGCACGGATGCATCGGCAGATTGAACGACAGCTCTCAGCCTACCTCGACCGGGAATTGAGTCCTGGGGACGAGGACCGGATCCGCCGGCACCTGGAAGGGTGCGAAGCCTGCGGGCAGGAGATGGCGCGCCTCACCCGGCTCAAGAGCATCATGGCCGCGCTCCCGGAGCGTGCCGTGCCTCGGGACTTCTGGCCCCAGATCCGGCGGGGGTTGCATCGGGAGGTTCCACGGTCCTCCGCGGGGACGTGGCTTCGCGCGCTGCGCGAGCGCCCTGCGCCGGTCCTCGCGGCCGCCGTGGTCGTTCTGCTGTTCCTCCTCCTGCCTCTGGTCCGCGGTCAGATCGATCGTCTCCGCGCGGCGGAGTTCGGACTGGACCTGTTCGTCCGGGAGCATGCGCTTGCGGCGGCGTCCGATCCGCTGGTGGACCGTGCCTACGTCGGCCTGCTCGTCGCAGACAGTCACCTGGCGCTGGTGGGCGAACGGCGCCCCGAGGAGGAGCGGTGATCGGTCGCCTCATCCCGATCTCTGTGGTCGTGCTCGCCCTGGCAGCGGGTCAAGCGGGCCAGGCATCGACCGCCGGAGTCCGCCCGCTCGCGGTGGCCATCCTCCGGTCCATGCTGGTCGCGCCCCAACTCATCGACTATGAAGGGACCAAGATCGTCTCCACGATGCGGGGCGGGGGGATGGAGACGGTGACGGTGCTGGAGGCCCACAAGCGGCCCAACAAGACCCGGCTGGAATTCCTCTCTCCCGAGCCGGTGGCCGGCCGCCTGATCGTGGACAACGGCGCAGAGGCGTGGCACTATGAGCCCTCCCTCCATATGGCCTTCCAGGGTCCGCCGCTCGGGACCCCGGCGGATCCAGACGCGGCGATGGCCGGTCTGATGGCGGCCTTCCGGGTGGAGGTCGTGGGCACCGAGGAGGCGATCGGCCGCCCCACCTTCGTCCTCTCCCTGACGGACCGGCACGGCGGCGTCCGGCGTATCTGGGTAGACCAGGCGACCGGCGTGCCGCTGCGTGTCGAGGAGCGTGGTTCCCACGGCCCCGTCTACGTCGCCTACTTCACACGCATCTCCTTCAGCCTGAATCTGCCCGAGGCCCTCTTCCGGTTCCGCTCGCCGGCGGGCGCGCGGATCTTCTCGCTGTTCCCCAGTGAGGAGGCCCGGATGACGCTGGCTGGTGTCGAGCGGACGGTGGGCTTTCCGGTCCGTTCCCCCGCGGCGCTGCCCGACGGGTTGCGTCTGGAGCGTGCCGGCGTCGTCCGGTACGGGCCGATTACCGCCGCGCACCTTCGCTACACCGACGGAGCCACGGCCGTCTCGGTGTTCCAGGTCCCGGCGCGCCGCGTCGCGGCGCCGGAGGTGGGGAAGGTCCTGCAGCACGGCGGACGCACCATGCACCTAGTGGACCTGGGCTACTTCAAAGTGCTGACCTGGCGGGACGGCCCGCTCCACTTCACCATCGTCGGCGCCCACCCGCTCGCGGTGCTGCTCAGCCTGGCGGAGGGGTTTGGAGGTCGATAGGGTGCGCCTGCTCGCCGCGTGCGGACTCCTGCTGGCGCTGCTGTTGGACGCGCATAGCGCGCCCGCCCCGCAGCCCTTCGAGGTCACGGGGGTCGTGGTCAGCGTCAGCCGGGACGGGCAGACGCTCACCCTTCGGCAGGACGGCGGCGGGATGGGGACGTTCCGACTCGTCGAGGGCACGGTCCTCGGGATCGCCGGCGGTATTCGGCGTCTGGTCCCCGGCACGCGGGTGCACCTCTGGGCGGTGAGCATCCGAGGCGGTTCTCCGGTCGCGCTGCGTATTCTTCTCTCCACGGGAGGGATCGCTGTCTCGCGCGCCTCCGCCGAGGCGGGTACCTTTCAGGGGGTGGTCCTCTCCCAGGCCGGCGCGACCGTGACGGTGCTCGCAGTGAGCAACACCGTCACGACCGTGCTCATCACCGGGACCACGGAGGTGACGGGACCCGCCACGCTGGTGCGCTTGACGCTCGTCGAGATCCGCGGCACCCGCAACTCGGACGGGTCGGTGAGCGCGCGCGCAATCACGGTCCTGTTTGATCCCCGCCAGGGGACGCGGGTTGCGGGCCGGATCGGGCTGCTGTGGCCGGAGGT
>JANONS010000005.1:0-1553 GCA_031420915.1 Armatimonadota bacterium | reverse complement strand
CCGTGCCTCCGACCCCATGCGCGGCCAGGACGTCCAGCGAATCATCCAGCCGCGTGCGCGCCCGCCACAGGACCACATAGTAACTCGGGAATGCGGCCACCGCCCCCAGGGCGATCGCCGCGATCGGACTCACGAAGCCGGCCGCCGGCGTAATCGCCACCAGTCCCACGACGACCGCCGTCGCCGCGCCTACGGCTGTGGCCTTACCCGTACGGGTCAAATCCAGCAGCGTCCAAACGACCAGCGTGGCTGCGGGGGCCAGCATCGTGTTCGTAAAGGCCAGCGCCGCGATGGCGTTGGCCGCCAGCGCGCTCCCCCCGTTGAAGCCGAACCAGCCGAACCACAGCAGGCCCGCCCCCAGCAGGACAAACGGGACGTTGTGGGGCAGGATTGCCTGACGCGCATAGTCCTTGCGCGCGCCCAGCACGAGGGCCGCGACCACCGCGGCCACGCCGGCGTTGACGTGCACGACGGTTCCGCCCGCGAAGTCCAGCGCACCCAGCTTCCCGAGCCATCCGCCTCCCCAGACCCAGTGGGCGATGGGCGCATAGACGACGATCCCCCAGAGGGTGAGGAAGATCAGGTAGGCCTTGAACTGCATCCGCTCCACGATGGCCCCCGAGATCAGCGCGGCCGTGATGATGGCGAACGTGCCCTGATAGGCCATGAACAGCAGGTGGGGAATCGATCCTTGCGCGTCGAGGCCGACCCCTTTCAGGAAGACCCGTGAGAGATCACCCAGCCAGGAGGACCCGGGACTGAAGGCGAGCGAGTATCCCACGAGCGCCCACCCGATCCCGACAAACCCCAGGGCGGCGAAGCTCATCATCAACGTATTCAGCGCGTTCTTCGCCCGCACCAGCCCTCCGTAGAAGAATCCCAGCGCCGGAGTCATGAGGAGCACGAGGGCGGTGGCGACCAGCATCCAGGCGGTGTCTGCGCCGACCACAGTCGAGGGCAATGCCATCACTCCTTTTCGTCGTGCGAGTTCTTAAACGTCCCTATGGTCCAAAATCAGTGACGCCCCCCACGGATCGTGAGAGGCGTCTCGGCCTCGTCTGCGCTATGGATGACTACCGGCTGACTTACTGACTACACTATATACCGCACGCCTCCGGAGGATGTCAAGAGAAGTTGTCGGCTGGTAGTGGGTCTATTTGATCCACTGTTGGTACGGGCGTCCGAACTCGGTCCGGACCGAGTCGCCTCACGAACATCCACGCGCGATCCAAAAAAAAGACTTGACAAGTTTTTGTTGGGGATCATCGAGGTCGAGACGAACCGCTTGTGGATGGTCATGACACGGACGAGAATCGCCTGGGCGCGGCTTCCAGATGACAGGGGGCGGCGGAGAGGATCCGGGCGGCTGGCACCGCACCGGGGCGCGCCCAAGGGCTTCGAAATGGCCATGATATATATAGGCCATGGATCCGCACATGCTCTCCGCTGTGGCTCAGCTCTCCGATACCGCGCTCGTCGCGCAGGTGAAGCACCTCGCGGAGCGCGAGCGTGAGGCGACGGCGTCCCTGATCGCCCATCTCGCGGAACTGGAC
>JANONS010000004.1:0-1774 GCA_031420915.1 Armatimonadota bacterium | reverse complement strand
GCCGATCTGCTGGAGCAGGCTCATCATGTCGAAGTAGTGGTGGCTCTCCTTGATCTTATCTCCCTGGATCGTGGCTATCCAGGCGGCGCGGGTCACCTGGCGCTTGCCGGAGGCGGGAAGGCTGCCGCCTGGCCCCATGAGAGGGCCGGTCTGGGTCCCTTCCCAGGTTATCTCCTGCGTAACCGTGTTGCCGCTGGCGATGGCGTTCGTGATCGTTCCCTTGGCGTCGGGCATGGCCTGCTTCCACCCTTGGAGGGCCTGAACTATTTCGTCAGCCCCCTGGAGCCGCCGCTGCGTCCCGACCTCGTCATAGACGCTATCGGGAGCCAGCGTCGCTTTGACACGTTGCCAGTCTCCGGCGTTGAACGCCTCAATGTTCTCGCGAGCCACTCTGATCGGGTCTTGCTCGGCCATCATGCGCTCCTCTCTAAAGACAATCGATAGACTATCAATTTCTACAGCACCAGCCAGAAGAAGTCAAGTAGAGTGGAGGGGCGGCGTTTTCTCTGTTCTCACGAGACGCCGGCCGAAGCTAACCGTGAGGGCCGCACGGTGAAGGCGGGCAGTAGTGCCTTTGATCGTGCGCTGTCGCTCGCGTGCCAGGGTGATTAGGGTCAGATAGATATCGGACACCAGCATGGTTTATGAAGGGACGATACGCTGGGGTCTCGATGAGACTACACAGGGCGATGCTGCCGGGGGCGGCGCGTTTGGCCAGGCTCCCGGCAGAGCCCAGCCCGGAAGCCAAGCGCAGAATGACGATCATCAAGTGGTGCGAGGGGCACGACCGGAAAGTCCGGCTGACAGCACGGCACTTCGGCTTTAGCCCGGATACGATCAGCAGGTGGGCTAACGGCTATGCGCAATACGGTCCGAGCGGCCTGGAGAACGGCAGCCGGCGGCCCCGGAAGGTACGGCAGCCTCAGACGCCGCCCGGGGTACTCCAGCGAATTCTGGAGCTGCGAGAGGAGAACCCGTGCTGGGGCCGCGAGAAGCTGCGGGTGCTGCTCGTAGAAGAGGGGATCAGCATCTCGGCCAAGAGCATTGATCGCGTAATCGAGCGGCTGAAGGACCGCGGTCTGCTGAGAGAGCCAGCATTGCAGCGCAAGTCGCCCAGACCACACCTCAGACGCTTGAGACGTCCGCGCTGCCTGGCTGTCGACCGGCCCGGCGCCCTCGTGCAGATGGACAGCAAACAGGTCCGGATGGCAAACGGCAAGACCGTCTTTGAGTTCGGAGCCATAGACTGCTTCACCCGGAAACGAGTGGTCGGCCTGGCCCCCAGACTGACCAGCCGGGAAGGCGCCCGTTTCCTGCACAAGGCCCTCTCCGGCTTCCCCTTCCCCGTACAGGCGATCCAGTCAGACGGTGGCAGCGAGTTCCTCGGTGAGTTCGGCAAAACCGTCACGGAGCTTCAGCTCACCCATTACTTCAACCGGCCCAACTACCCCCAGGGCAACGGCCGCATCGAACGCTCCTTCCGTACCGACGACGACGAGTTCTACCACGTCCAGGAACGGCCCGCTGACTTCGGCGGGCTGGAGACCGCCCTCCTCGCCTGGAACCGCCTCTACGAATCCCGCCGTCCCCACCAGGCGCTCGGCTACCTCACCCCTGACCAGTTCTACCAACAGTGGACCGCCGCCAACCACCAAAGAAAGGAGGCGGTGTCCGACATGTCTTGACCCAGTACACCCGGGCTCCCGCGCCCGGGCATTCGTGATATCCTGAGATTACTATGGCCAAGCGCAGACTGGCCGCGCTCCTCCTGGAG
>JANONS010000003.1:0-2246 GCA_031420915.1 Armatimonadota bacterium | reverse complement strand
CAGGGCTTGCGCCCGTCCGTTCGTCCCCGTCAGTTCCCCGACCAGCAGGATGTTATCCAGGATATCCAGCAGCCCGTGGGGTTCCAGGGAGACGATCTGGACATCCGCCTCCAGCACCTTCGCCGCCTGTTTCACCAGCGTGTATGATGGGGCGCACACACTGCAGAGTTCCTGAGTGAGGAGCAGGTCGGGGCGCAGGCGCGCCAGTTCGGCCTGGTCGAGGTGATAGACGCTCTTCCCGCGGTGGATCTGGTTGCGGATTCGCGCCTCGATCGTGGCGCTGGGCAGGTCGGTGGTGACGATGGCCTCGCTGAGGACCGGCTTCCGGCGGATCTCGGGCGGGAAGTCGCAGTCGTGGGAAATCCCGACCAGCGCATCGGCCAGATCGAGCGCGCAGACGATTTCGGTCGCGCTGGGCAGGAGCGAGGCGATTCGCATCCTGGGCCTATCTTACCTCGCGGACGGATGCGGTGGCGGAGAGCGTGGAGAGGTCTAGGCTCGTCAGAACACGGGTAAAACGCCACTGTAGAGGTCTTCAGGCCAGTATCCCGCGATAAGGGCACCCCGCCCGTGAGGGCGGTCCGCAAAGCCACGGGACTGGGATTCCAGTCAGCCGGGATGCCGAAGGGGAGGACATGGAACACCTTCCCAATTGCGGAAGGCGTTTTCATTTTCCAGCAGCTGTGCTGGCTGTTCTGGTCTGCCTCGCGATCGGCCTGAGCCTGTGGCTAGCCCTTCCCTCTCCTGCTTCCGCGCACACGCACGTCGAACGCTCAACCCCTCCCACGGAGGCGACGTTCCGAGACGTGCGGACCTCGCTCCTCATGATCACCCGGTGGATCGGATTCCTTGCCGCCTTCCTGCTCGTCGGCAGCGTGGTGTTCCAGGCAACAGTGCTGGGCCCGGGCCTCGGCAGCATGCACCCGCAGGAGGGGTGGCGGCTCGGAGAGGGAGCAGCGGCCCGCCTGCGAGCCTTGCAGGCGGATGCGGCGATCGGTCTGCTCGCGATCCTGGCGGCCGAGGTGGGACTCCAGGCGAGCCTCCTGCTCGAGGCGCCCCTGTCATACCAGGCGACCGGCGCGAGACTCTGGCAGTTCCTTGTGGAGACGACACCAGGGTGGAGCGTGCTGATCAAGGGGAGCCTGGCCCTGGTGTTGATGCTTCCTCCGTCGCTGAACTGGATTCCTCCGCTGGCGGGGGGGATGCTCCTCTCTGGGTTCACGCTCACGGCGCATGCGGCACGAAGCGGACCGCTTGCGGCCGCCGCGGATTGGGTGCACCTGCTGGCCGCCGCCATCTGGATCGGCGGTCTGGCCTCGCTGCTGGTGGTCCTGCGAACCGGATCGCGGGAGGATCGGACCCTACTGACCCAGGCGCTCGCACCGCGGTTTTCCACCGTGGCGGGGGTGAGCCTCGGCGTCCTGGTCGCCAGTGGCGTGTACATGACACTGCTGTACATCCCCGTCGTTCGTGCCTTCATCGACACACCGTACGGCCGGAAGTTGCTGCTGAAGCTCCTGATCGTCACCCCGCTGGTGGGCCTCGGCGTGGCCAACCGATTCCTGATCGTCCCGCGGCTCACCGGCGCTTTGCACCCACCGATCCGCCGCTTCCTCCGTTTGGTGAGAGGCGAGGTCTGGCTGGCCGCGATGGTCGCGCTGGTCGTTGCGGTTCCTGTCTCCGCGCCTCCGGCGAGTGTCAGGGCACCCATAGCGTCAGCGGCGCCGGCCCGGCGACACGTCACCCTTTCGGGTCCGGCCGGCGACGTTCGGGTCCGACTCAGCCTCGCCCCCGCAGCGCCCGGCAGGAATCGCGTTGCTGTCGTGGTCACGGACCGGCGGGGCCGTCCCCTTGCCTCGCCCGCGCGTGTGCTGCTCCGGCTGAACAGGGTGGACGACCCATCCGCGCCAGTGACTGTTCGACTCATCCGCGAGGGGCGGGGCAGGTATGCAGTGGAGACGGCTGCACTCGCCGTGTCCGGAAAGTGGGCGCTCCGGGTCGTCGTTCGCCGGAAGGGCCGGCAGACCGTCGCCGCGGTCTTCCCACTCCAGATTGGCGAAGGAGTGCGGTAGCGGAAGACACGCGGGATTCCACAGCCGGCATGAAGCGATGGCGGAGGGCCGTGGGAATCGAACCCACCGGAGACCGCCTGGCCTCCCACCGGTTTTGAAGACCGGGACCCGCACCAGCGGACACTGCCCTCCAGGACCTCTTCATTCTAATCCTCATCCTCGGGTTCAAGGAAG
>JANONS010000002.1:0-1838 GCA_031420915.1 Armatimonadota bacterium | reverse complement strand
GTCGGCGAGCACGACCTGCGTCGCCTCCACCCGCTCCACCTTCGCGTTGGGGCGGAAACGGATCTGTCGTTGGACCATCGTTCCCTCCACGCGCGCGCACGCCGCAGGGCCGGCAACGGGCAGGGACACCGGCTGCGGCGTGACCACTTCAATCTCCACGGACTGGCGGCGGCCGGTTCTGCGCAGGAGGTCATCGATCAGGAATGCGGCCTCGTAGGGGGCGGGTGGGCACTTGTACGGTAGCCCCGCAATGGTGATGACGATGCGGCCCCGCGTGAGGGTAGCCAGGTGCCCGCCCAGACGCTCGGCATCATCGACCGCGTACAGGTTGGCGGCACCGACGACCCCGCCGGGCACGAGATCGAGGCGGGGCTGCGCGCCAAGCGCCACGATGAGGAAGTCGTACGCAAGCCTCTCGCCGTCCACGGCGACCCACCGCCCCGCGAGATCGATGGCATCCACCCGCCCCCGGCGGAATGGGATGCGGCTGTCGGCCAGGCGTGTGCGGTCGCGCGTCCCCTCCGCGCGGGTAGACCGTCCGTCGAGCAGCCACAGCTTGCGCAGGCCCATCATGAAGGCGGGGGACTCATCTACCAGCAGCAGATCCACCTGCTCGCCAGCTTCCGCGCGCAGGGTGAACGCTGCGGCCAGTCCGCCAAACCCTCCGCCTAAGATCAGAACGCGTGGTCGTGCCATCTGCCGCACCTCACCGAGAGGAAGTCGTCATCACCTGTGGTTACCGAAAAGGCTGCGTGCGGCCCACCACGCAGCCCATCCCGCCGCATATCCCATCACCGTGGATCCTGCGATGATGGCGGCGATCTCCAGGGCGCTCCAGCCGCTATGGACAGCGACATTCGCGGCGGGATAGAAGAGCGTGGTGAAAACGGCCGCGTACACCATCCCCCATCGCGCCAGGGTCTTTGGGTCATCGAGTCCCTCGGGGCGACGGCGGGCGAGAAGATCGAGGATCCCCGCCGCGGCGAAGACCGCCACGACTAGCGTCCATGCGGGTAGGCGGGGCATGGTCGTCACGGTGGCAGGGATGGGACTGAGCGTGAGAAGTATCACAAGCGGCGTGACCACGGCGGCGATGGCGGTCACTGTGCCCGGGCGGCGCACAAGGGCGAGCGCCAGCAGGCGAAGCCCCACCAGGATCACAGCGATGATCGACGCCCCGATGATGCCGCCGACGCGGTAGATCCCGGTCGGCTCGAACGGGATGATGGCAAAGGTAGCGAAGCCGATGACGCAGGCGGCCAGGACGGTCATCGTCCAGGGCATACGATGAGCGCCGCCGTCGCGCGCCATCGCACTGAGCAGTCCCAACCCACCCGCGATGGCGCTCAACAACGCCATCAGGTGCGGCGGGCTCCAGAGAGCCAGCAGGGTGAAGGCCCCCTCCTCCCCGAAGGTCCGGTGCCACAGGTCGTCCACCGGCGCGGCCAGCACCGTGATGGCAATCGCCACCGCGAGCACACGGTATCCTCCCGGCAGCGGGTGGCGTTCGTGTCTGGCCTGCAGCCATCGCAGGGCCAGCGCCGCTGTGAGGAGGGCGACGCCTGCGTAGACCACGATGTGGGGTGGGATCCAGAAGGAGTGCCGTCCGAAGGTCGCGTGCCACCACGCGTCCACGTACAGGCCGGTGAGCAGCAGCAGGTTGGCGAACACTGCCACGCGGTACGCGAACTCGATGCGCATCAGGGGAGCGGCTTCGGAGGTCATGGCGGATCCACCCTTATTGTAATCGGACGGCATCCTATCATGAAGCCGGAGGCGGCGACATGAGCGAACGGCACCTGGCCGTGGTCTTCCTGGTCACGAAAGAGGTGGATGCG
>JANONS010000001.1:0-1593 GCA_031420915.1 Armatimonadota bacterium | reverse complement strand
CATCCGTTCCGCCCGCACGGACTCCACGGACCCGGGCCCATCGCTCCTCCCGGAAGCCGCCTGACGTCGCTGCCGGCCCTGTTGAGCATCCAGAATCGCTCGATCGATCACGGATCGCAAGGGCGCCTGTTCCGTGTCGATGAAGGCCCCGCCCGTGTGGGTCGCGTCGACGCCGAGAGCGATGTTCCTCCAGTACGCAGCAAGGTCGCGGGCGCCGGGGAAGACGCACGCCATCCCGATGATGGCGATCGCGAGGTGATGCAGATCTCGATGGGGATCGTGAGGGAGACGCGGATCAGGGGACGTCATGCACACCGGCCACGGAAAGGATCTGGCGATCCTCGGCATCGTGGGGGGCGAAGATGAGGACTTCGGCCTCGCCCTTCCGGCCGAAGGCGATCTCCTGAAGGAACCGCTCGCACCCCTCCTGCACGGACATGGCCGCGAGCCCGGCCTGCCGCAGTCTCCTACGGAGTTCAGGGCCGCCCCTTGCCGCCATGCCCCGTTCCTCCCAGGGACCCCATCCAATCGAGACGACACGCGCGGGCCACTCCCGGTCTAACTGCCACGCCAGCTTGTTCAGCACCTCATTCGCCCCGGCATAATCCGCTTGCCCGGGATTCCCGGTGCGGGCGGCCACCGAGGAGAAGAAGGCGAGGAAGCGCAACGTCTGCGGACGCAGGACGCGGGCCAGCGTAAGCGCCGGGGCGACCTTTGTGTCGAAGACTTCGTCGAACGACTCCGGCGACTTGCCCAGCACCAGCCCGTCCTTGATGATCCCCGCCGCATGGATCACCCCATCAATCCGGCCATACCGCTCGTATGTCGATGCGATCAACGTTTCGAATGCGCGGGCGTCCCGCACGTCGAGAGCATGATACTCAACGCGAGCGCCGAGAGCGGACAGTCGCTGCAGGTTCACCCGTAGCTCGCGCGCTCGCACGAGCGCCTGGTATTCGTCCTCCACACTGTTGGGCGTGACGAGCTCTCCGCGCCTCTGTCGTCGCCCCGCGATGATCCGTTTCAGCTCGGACGCGGCGGTGCACCCGACGGTCTCCTCGTCTTCCGCCGCCGGCAGCGGCGAACGCCCCACGAGGATCAACTGGGTATCATACCGGGACACCATCTCCTCGCAAATGGCGCTGGTGATGCCTCGCCCGCCACCCGTGACCAGCATCACCGATTCGGGGGAGAGGCGCACCGCGGGGTCCTGGGAGAGGTCGAGCGCCGACTCGACAGCGACGAGCACCGAACGGCCGCGCCCCGTATACCCCACCTCGACGGTCCGGTCCTGGGTCATCACCTCAGCGATCAGCTGCGGGGCCAGATATTCCGGGCTCTCGCGGAGATCGACATCGATCGACTTGACGAAGACCTCGGGCCACTCCAGGGCCAGCGATTTGAGGAAACCCGGGATGGCGGCCTGAGCTTCTCGGAAGCCGGTCGAGGCTCCCTGCAGGCCGAACGCCCCTCCCATCGCGGTGAGCCCGATACACGTCCCCTGCGCCTCTCTGAGATCCGCCCCGAACGTGCTCGCGAGGAGGAAGAGGCTCTTGACCTCACACCCTTCTTCTTCCGTGGGCGGTGGACCGG